>NZ_DJLC01000006.1:0-27959 GCF_002434875.1 Acinetobacter sp. UBA6526
GTTAATAAATCGAGCATTAACTTCTCGTCGTCTTCTACTGGATAAATCTCAGGATCAAGTCGAGGGAAGCAGTACATTGCGCCTTCAGGTTTTACACAGCTTACACCTGGAATTTCATTTAACATTTCCCAAGCAATATTTCGTTGTTCATAGAGGCGACCGCCTGGACGAATCAAATCATTAATAGACTGATAGCCACCTAGAGCTGTTTGAATTGCATATTGTGCTTGATGGTTGGCACAAAGGCGCATTGAAGCCAACATATCTAAACCTTCGATATAGTCAGCTGCACGTTTCTTGTCACCCGTAATCGCCATCCAGCCCGCACGATAACCTGCAATACGGTAAGCTTTAGACAAACCATTAAATGAGATGCAAAGTTGATCACCAGCCAATGCTGCTAAAGCAACATGCTCGATACCGTCATAAATGATTTTGTCGTAAATTTCATCTGCAAATAAAATCAAATCATGTTTTTTAGCTAAAGCAACGATTTGTTCTAATACATGCCGTGGGTAAACAGCACCAGTTGGGTTATTTGGATTGATAACAACGATACCGCGGGTATTTGGCGTGATTTTACTTTCGATATCTGCAATATCAGGATACCAGTAGTTTTCTTCATCACATTTATAATGAATTGCTGTACCACCAGAAAGATTGACTGCTGCTGTCCATAATGGATAGTCAGGCATTGGAACGAGCATTTCATCGCCATCGTCCAACAACCCTTGCATTGCCATCACGATGAGTTCAGATACACCATTGCCAACGTATACATCATTGACATGCATATCGAAAATGCCTTTTTGTTGATAATACTGGCAAATCGCTTTACGCGCAGGAAAGATACCTTTTGAATCTGTATAACCAATTGCATTCGGCAGGTTTAAAGCAACATCATTAATAATTTCTTGTGGTGCTTCAAAACCAAATGGAGCAGGGTTGCCGATATTAAGCTTGATGATTTTATGTCCTTGCTCTTCCATTTCATTGGCGGCGCGCAATACTGGTCCACGAATGTCGTAACAAACATGCTCAAGTTTAGATGATTTTTTGATTTCTCTAGTAGTTTGAGCTGAGTGGGATGTAGCAGTATTCTTAGACATAGAAGGGCTCACCTTTGCATATCGATATAAGTAACTCTTAAAGGTTTCGACTGTAACCAAATTCAGGTTGTGTTGATCTCTCAGTAATTCAACAATCTTTTCATGGGTAAAGCCTGATTGTTGATATTGCCTGATGGCTGGTAAAAGATTTTTAAAAACCACACTTTTTTTCTGTGACATTTTTTGTCCTATACAACCGAGCTGAACAAGAATAACACTATCTTTGCTTACTTGAAAGATGAAGTAAATAAATTTTGCTTACTTTTATTTTTTAAATTTGCTTACTATTTGCTATCTAATATTAAGCATTCAAAATATAAGAAATTGTACGATCTGAGACTAGAGTTTTTGTTTTGAATGGCGTAAATATAAAACCTGAACTTTAACAACAGAATAAAAGGTGCAGGTTATGGGTAAAGTAAATAAGACGGATCGCGAGTGGCAAAGAGAATTATCCGCAGAAGAATATCGTATTACTCGTCAAAAAGGCACAGAACCAGCATTTACAGGACAATATTGGAATAGTAAGCAACAAGGTATATATGTATGTCGTTGTTGTGGTGCTGAGTTATTTACATCAGAAACGAAATACGACAGTGGATGTGGTTGGCCAAGCTTTTTCAGACCAATCGATGGCACAGCAATTGATGAACATGAAGATTTATCGCATGGTATGGTCAGAACAGAAATAGTCTGCCATGATTGCGAGGCACATTTGGGTCATGTGTTTGAGGATGGCCCACAGCCGACAGGACTGCGTTATTGCGTGAATTCGGCATCATTACAACTTAAAACACAAGAAAAGAATGACGAGGAAACTTATCCATGAGTAACATTTATCAGTTTGAAGCTGAATTGTTAGAGGGAGAAACAAAGGCACTTGCTGATTATAAAGGCAAGGTCATGCTGATTGTAAATACTGCAAGTAAATGTGGGTTTACACCACAATTTGCAGGGCTTGAGAAACTCTATGAAAAATATAAATCTCAAGGTTTAGAGGTATTAGGTTTTCCTTGCAATCAATTCGGGGGACAAGACCCGGGAACAAATAAAGAGATCGGTTCATTTTGCCAGCGTAATTATGGGGTGAATTTCCCAATGTTCGCAAAAGTGGATGTAAAAGGGCCTGAGGCGCATGTTATTTTTCGTTATTTAACACGAGAGGCAAAGGGAATTTTAGGTAGTCGTAATATTAAGTGGAATTTCACTAAGTTTTTAGTTGGACGCAATGGTGAGGTTTTAGGGCGTTATGCACCAACAACTAAACCAGAAGCATTAGAAGCTGATATTGAAAAGGCATTATCAAAGTAAGTGTTGCTATCCCAGAATTAATTGAGGTTTCTGTTTGGACTCAACTGTTGAATTTTGGACTCATTCAGCCATGCCTTATGTTGAAACACGTAGGGCATGTCAAAGTCGCATATGTTATCAATCACACAGCCATCCCACATTTTCAATTGGTGCTGTTGATGAGGGGCAAAGTTGTTTTTCAAGTGCTTTTGGCAAAAATGAAATAATCAAAGCTAAAAGTATCGTTGTTATTCCTGCACATGTTGAACACTCATGTAATCCATTCTCAAATCAAGCATGGAGCTACCAAATGATGCATCTTGATGCAGCATGGTTAATGAGGCTGTTAAACGAGTTAGAGATGGAAATTGGCAAAACATGTACTCAGCAGATGACACCTTTTCCAAAACTAAGACCAAAGATTATTCATCATGTTAAAGTTTATGAAGCTTTTACTGAATTAAATAACATCTTGTTTGATAAGAAAATTTCACTATTCGAAAAAGAACAATCTCTCATTCAGGTTTTAACCGAGATTATTATACCGAATTTTGAGTGGGAAAGCATAAGTTCTTCTGGTTATTTTCAGCAATATTTACCAGATTTAATTCTCCATCTTCAATCAGATGTTGAGGATTTATCTTTAACGCATTTAGCTGAAAAAATGAAAATCAGCCGTTATGCGTTGATTCGCTTATTTAAACATTATTTTGGTTTCACACCGCATGCCTATCAACTTAATCACAAGATTAATCAAGCGCGTGAACGATTGAAAGTTGGTGCTGATATTGCTCAAGTGGCCTATGAGCTTGAGTTTGTTGATCAGAGTCATTTTCATCGTGTTTTTAAAAAGCTGACTGGTGTAACTCCTAAGCAATATTCTAAAAAAGCGTAATCCTCGCAATTTTATACAAGAACATAATTCAGCACTTTTTTACTCTAGCTCCTGATTTTTTAGGAGTAGATCTATGGAGATTTTTCTGACCATTGCAGTAACACATTTCATTGCATTACTGATGCCCGGGGCAGACTTCTTTTTAATTTTAAAAACTCTTTTGCAAAGTCAGAAAGTTGCAGCACGAGCGACTTGTTTTGGTATTGCGTTAGGAAATGCCATTATTTTAGTGGTTATTTATTGCAGTTTATTTGTTATTGGTGCAGTAAAAACTGAATTATTCATAGGGATGAAATGGTTAGGGGCATTTTATTTTATATATCTTGCTGTTCAATGCTTTCGATCGGCTCGCCTTAGTCAGATTATTCGAGGTCAATCGGAAAGTACTTCTTCTGTTCAGCAGAATGAAAATCTATTCAAGTCTTTTCTGTTAGGACTACTTTCGAGTTTATTAAATCCTAAAAACCTGATGTTTTATAGCGTTTTGGTGATCTTGATTTATCCTCAATATAATTTTGTTCAAAACTTTTTGATTTGTTCATGGATGGTCCTTTTGGTACTGATCTGGAATCTAAGTATTGTGCAATTCATGAGTTCGAATATTTATGTATCATGGTTAAATCAGCATATTCATCATTTGTATTATCTTGCTGGTACGAGCTTTCTCTTTTTCATGTTGGTGCTGGTATTTTCCTAAATAAAAAAGACGGTGATTAAACCGTCTTTTCTGAGTAAATGATTACGATGACTCAATCGGTTGCTGCTTGGTTTTTCTAAAACTATGCAATTTTCGATTGATATCATCAATGAATGTATATACCACAGGAATTACCAGCAAAGATAAGAATGTACTGGTAATTAATCCACCTATAACTGAGATTGCCATTGGCGCACGGAAACTTGGGTCTGTACCAATCCCAAGTGCAATCGGTAACATGCCAGCGCCCATTGCCAGCGTCGTCATGATGATCGGACGTGCACGCTTATGGCAGGCATCTAATAGGGCATTTATCCTCGAATATTCTTTTTCCTTTCTTGCAATAATCGCGTAGTCCACGAGCAGAATCGAGTTCTTACTTGCGATACCCATTAGCATAATCAGGCCAATTAGACTTGGCATGGAGAAACTACTTTTTGCTAAAAGGAGTAGAACAAATGCACCGCCGAGTGATAAAGGCAATGCAACCAAAATCGTAATTGGCTGTAAAAAGTCTTTAAACAGAAGAACTAAAACGACATAGATACAGAGTACGCCAGTTAACATTGCCAAGCCAAAGCTTGAGAATAATTCTTGCATGACTTCTGCATCACCGATGTTGGTGCGTTTTACTGTTGGTGGTAGATTTTTCATCGTTGGCAATTGATCAACTTTGGCAGCAACATCACCTAAAGGTTGATTGTTGAGTTCAATGTTGAAGTTAATGTTACGCAAGCGATTGAAGCGATCAATTTGAGAAGGGCCACTTTCAATATTCACCTCCGCAATCGTACCGAGCATAATTGGGCCATGACTTCCTTTAACCATGAGCCGCTTCATGAGTTCCTGATCTTGACGTGCTTGTAACGGTAGTTTGATTACGATAGGAACTTGGCGTTGCGAAAGGTTGAGTTTCGCTAAGTTTTGGTCAAAATCTCCCGCCGTCGCGATACGTAAAGTTTCAGCAATATCATAAGTCGTAACACCTAAATCAGCGGCTTTCGCAAAATCAGGTCGAATCACCAACTCAGGTCGAATCAAAGCAGCACTTGAAGTAATGCTGCCAATATTAGGAATTGTGCGTAATTCACGTTCTAGCTTACGTGCGGTTGACATTAAAGTTTCAGGATCATCACCTGAAAGTGAAAGTTGGTATTGGCTATTATTTCCAGCTAAACCAACTTGAATACGCGCTCCAGGAACAGGGGCAAGTCGTTGACGTATTTCATTTTCAATATCTTGTAAACTTGCACTGCGATCTGAGCGTTCTGTGGTTTGGATCGTTAGTGTTGCTTTACGAGGTTCTGTTGATGCACCACCCGCAAACGGATCAGTTCCCGCCGCACCACCACCAATCGTAGTGTAAATGCTTTTTATTTCAGGATGATCTTTAATTAAATCACGCGCATATTCCGCCGTTTTTAATGTATCGGCAAATTGTGAACCTGGTGTTAGCTCAAGACGGACTTGTGTTTGACCTGTATCTGGCGGTGGCACAAAGCCTGTTGGGAGTAATGGAATCAGCATCACTGAGCCAATAAAAAAGGCAATCGCGCCGAACAGGGTAACCCAACGATGATTTAGACACCATGTCACTAAACTCATATAGCCACGCATAACACGTCCATCTTTAGAACGATCATGGGCTAATCGAGTTGTTCCTTGGTCATTTGAAGCAACTTGATTTTCTTCAGTTGTGTCTATTTTGCCCACCCAAGGCTTGAGAATATATGCAGACATCATTGGAGTCAGTAGACGAGCAACGAGTAATGATGCAAAGATCGCAAGCGTAGCAGTCCAACCAAATTGAACAAAGAATTTACCTGCTATGCCGCTCATAAATGCAGTTGGTAAGAATACTGCAATTAAGGTGAATGTCGTTGCAATGACAGCGAGACCAATTTCATCAGCAGCTTCCATTGCCGCTTCATAAGGTGTTTTACCCATCCTCAAATGTCGAATGATATTTTCAATTTCAACAATTGCATCATCAACCAAGATGCCGACAACCAAGGACATTGCAAGTAGGGTTACGGTATTTAGTGTAAATCCAAAGTAATACATACCAATCATGGCAGGTAGGATTGAAAGTGGTAGAGCGGTTGCAGCAATAATTGTTGCTCGCCAATCACGTAAGAATAACCAAACCACTAAAATCGCTAAAATTGCACCTTCATATAACAGTGACATTGAGCCTTTGTAGTTATCAGCTACAGGTTTTACGAAGTTAAATGCTTCCGTAATTTTTATATCAGGGTGCGCAGCTTTGAGTTTATCTAGTGCTTCGATTACGCCTTTTTCAACATCGACTTCACTTGCACCTTTACTGCGAGTGATTTCAAAACCAATAACAGGTTTGCCATTTAAAAGTGCTGCGGAGCGTCTTTCGGCAATACCATCATGAATTTTTGCAACTTGATCTAAGCGAATATGACGTCCATCACTTAGTGCAATATCCATTGAACCAATTTCATCAGCAGTTTTTACCGTTGCAATGGTACGAATGGACTGTTCGCTACCCCCAATCTTGGTTTGACCACCAGAAGCATCTTGCTGTGTCAGTCTGAGTTGGCGCGTAATATCTGTTGCCGTTGCATTCAGTGCTAACAGTTTTTCTGGATCAAGTTCTACTTCAACTTGGCGAGTAACACCGCCAACGCGAGAAACAGCTCCAACACCTTTAACTTGAAGCATCGCACGCGAGATATCATAGTCTACAAACCATGACAGGGCTTCTTCATCCATCTTCGGAGATTGGATGGTATATGTGAGAATAGGAGAGCCGGATAGATTAATTTTACTAACAATTGGATCTCTTAAATCAGCAGGAAGATCAGAGCGAACTTGTGAAACAGCGTTGCGCACATCATCAACGGCTTCTTGTAAGGGTTTCTCTAATTGAAATTCGGCTGTGACAGTTACTACACCATCTTGAATTTTAGTGTATTGATTTCTTAATCCTTGTAAGGTTGCTATTGAGTTTTCTATTTTTCGGGCAACTTCTGTCTCAAGTTGTGGTGGTGCTGCACCGGGAAGTGCTGCCGTGACAGTCACCATCGGTAATTCAATGTCAGGAAACTGTTGGATTTTCATCCAGTGAAAACAGAGTAGACCTGCCAATCCCAACATAATAAAGAGTAGAATGCCAGGAATTGGATTTCGGATTGACCAAGCGGAGAAATTCATTTTAATTCTCCTATTCGGTTACAAGCTGTTTAGTCAATGGTGTTTCAGGAATATCTTTAGCAACCGTCACCAAATCGCCATCGGTTAAGAAGCCTGTACCTGATGAAACGAGTTTGACATTACTATTTGCCAAATCTAAGATTTCGACCCGATCACCAACACGACGTCCAACAGAAACTTTCTGTTGGCTGACACGGTTTTGCTGATCGACGATAAATACATAAGAAAAACCATCGCGTAACAGCAACGCAGTCTGTGGAATTGTGAGCGCCGATTTTTGGCCTAAATCAAATTCGCCTTTTAGAAACATGCCCATCCGAACAGCCTGTGTTGTTGGTAGATCAACATAGACCAAGCCATAACGAGTCTGCGGATCAATCACAGGAGCAATCATACGCACCTTGCCTGAAACTGCTGGTTGAGCTGGATCAGGAGAGAAGACACGAGCATTCATACCTTGTTTTAACTTGTATAAATCTTCTGAAGTGACTTCTGCACGCCACTCCAATCGCTGATCTCTGATCAGGCGGAATAGCTCTTGACCTGTTTGAGCAAGTGATCCAACAGTAGCGGTACGTGCGGAGATTACACCATTGTCTGGTGCGACAATCTGAGTCTGAGCTAAACGAAGCTGATTACTTTCTATTTGTGCTTTTGCAGCATCAAGACGAGCTTGAGCAGTCGCTTGCGAGGTTTGATATTGAGTGGATTCTTGTGCAGAAATCGCACCTGTATTTTTAAGTTGCTGGATGCGTTTATTATTGGTAATTGCATCGGCTAAAACTGCCTGTGCTTCTGCATAGCTAGCTTTTGCAGCCGCTAAATCGGCTCGAATCGTATCGCTATTGATTTCGGCCAGAACTTGTCCACGACGAACTTTATCGCCTACATTGACAGTAACTTTTGTTAGTCGTTGTCCCGAAAGCTCACTACTAATAACAACTTCTTGCCAAGCTGCGATATTTCCATTGGCTGTAAAGGTTTGCTTCCAGTTCTGAACTTCTGGTTGAATTACCGTTACTGTTAATGCAGCCTTAGGCGATAAATTGCTATCGTTTTGGTCTTTGGTTTCAGCTGTATTTTTATCAGCTTTAACTTGCCAAATCACGACACCGATCATTAAAAGTACGATGATGATTGCTAATATAAACCAAACTTTTTTCTTAGTTTTCTGAGGAGTTTGAGAAGCCATCTTTCCATAGTTAACTTAATATTGATGGCTAAGTATAGACGAAGATTTCAACAGATGGTCAATCACGGATGGATGAATGCAAAAAATTAATCAATGCGTACCATCCATTTTGCTTAGAGCGGTAGCAGGCGATTGGTCACTACATTTTTCATGACAATCGTTGAGGTTAGGCGCTGCACATTTGGCAATGCAGATAAGCTATCATCATAAAGTTTTTGGAAGCTGGCTAGGTCTTTAGCTACGACATGTAATAAATAGTCTGGATTGCCAAATAAGCGTTGAGCTTGAATCACATTAGCAATATCACTGACTTTCTCTTCAAAATTTGATAAGGCTTTCTTATCACCATCTTTTAACGTCACGAAAATAATCGCGGAAAAATTAAAGCCAATTTGCGAAGCATCCAGATCAGCATGATAGCCTTTAATAATTCCTAGTTCTTCTAATGCCTTCACTCGACGGTGACAAGGGGATAGGCTTAAGCCAACTCTTTCAGCGAGTTCTGTAACAGATAATCGCCCATTGGCTTGAAGTTCAGCAAGAATTTTCTTATCAGTGCGGTCCATATAGAAGAATTTACCCTATAGCTTTTAAAATGTAGAAACATTTGAAAGAACATTTCCACCATTAAAGCATATTCTCTCAAACCAGTCTTCACCATTTGGTGAAAAAGAAATTTTGATTTCAAAGGTAATTTGCTTTGCTGCTCTAGGTGATATTATGGAAATGAATGTTGTTCTTGCTTTTTGGTGTGTCTCCATTTTATTCGTTTTAACACCTGGGGCGGATTGGGCTTATGCGATTTTGGCAGGTATAAAGGGTAAATTTATCGTCACTGCTGTTACAGGTTTGGTGCTGGGGCATTTTATTGCCATTCTCTGTGTTGCTGCTGGAGTGGGGGCTTTGCTCAGCCATTATCCTGTTTTGTTAACAGGGCTGACCATTGCAGGTGCATGCTATTTGTTGTGGATGGGGATAAATTTACTGATTAAACCTGCTGTTATTTCAAATCATTCAGATCAAAATGTTACATTAGATTCTGCTAAATTATGGTTGATTAAAGGTGTTGGAATTAGTGGCTTAAATCCAAAGGTTTTATTACTTTTCTTTGCTTTACTACCACCATTTATTCATCCGCAAATGGCATTGTCTCCAACCGCGCAAATCATGTCACTTGGGGTCATTCATTTAATTAGTTGTGCGATTGTCTACGTTTTAGTTGGGTTTGCTGCAAAGAAACTATTAAGTACCCGACCTTATGCGGTCAAAATTGTTAGTCGAATATCAGGAGGGCTTATGGTGGTGATTGGATTGATTTTAATTCTAGGTCAGAGTTAGTCCGTGATAAAAGAATCCACGTTGTTACGTGGATTCTTAATAGTAGGCTATAAAATATTTTTCAAGCGTTTAACGACTTCTTCACATTGCGCTAGATCTGCGACCAATGCCATACGGACATGACCTTCACCCGGATTACCTTGTTCTGTATCACGAGATAAATAACGCCCAGGTAAAACTTTAATATTGGCTTTTTCTAGGAGTAATTTTGCAAAAGTTTCGTCATTATCCACTTTCAGCCAATAGTAGAAGCCCGCATCAGGTTTTTGCAATGGAAGTAAATGTCCAAGTTCAGATTGGAATAACTCAAACTTTGCACGGTATTGCTTACGATTTTCTTCAACATGTGTTTCATCATCCCAAGCAGCAATAGATGCTAATTGATGCTGCACAGGCATTGCCGCGCCATGATAAGTACGATATTGCAAATATAGTTTTAACAAAGCCGCATCACCTGCAACAAAACCAGAACGCATACCCGGCAAATTTGAGCGTTTAGAAAGTGAGTGGAATACGATACAGTTTTTATAATCGTCTCGTCCCATTTCTGCACACACTTCTAACAGACCAATAGGTGCTTGATCAAACCAAAGCTCTGAATAACATTCATCAGATGCAATTACAAAGTTATATTGATCTGAAAGTGCAATCAGCTTTTTAAATTGTTCTTTTGATAACACTGCACCCGTTGGATTGCCCGGTGTACATACAAATAATAATGCTGTTTTTTCCCAAACTTCAGCAGGAACAGCATCAAAATCACCTAGATACCCATTTTCTTCTGTACAGTTAATGAAGTAAGGTTTTGCGCCAGAGAGCAATGCCGCACCTTCATAAATCTGATAGAAAGGATTTGGCATAACGATATAAGGTACATCTTCGCGCTTAATTAATGCTTGAACAAAAGAAAAAATACCTTCGCGTGTACCAGAAACAGGCAAAATATGATCTTCTGCACTAATTTGATTCAATTTGAAGCGCTGAGTGAGCCATTTTGCAATACTTTGACGCAGTTCAGGTAAGCCTTTGCTATTTGGATAAGTCGATAAATGCTCAAAATTTGCAATAATCGCTTGTTTAACGAACTCAGGCGCAGGATGTTTTGGCTCACCAATTGATAGTGGAATCAAAGGCAGATTTGCAGGTTGCACATCTTTGAAAAGTTGGTTTAACTTTTCAAATGGATAAGGATGCAATAGAGACAAGCTGGAGTTCATTTAAACAATTACCCAAGATAAGTGTGGAGAATCTTTCTTTTGAAAAGAAGGATTCAGTAAGATTCTAAGATGGATTACAAATTTGATTAGATGCTTCATCTAAAGCAGCTTTCAAGGTTTCCGCAAAAAGTTTAACTTCTTCGTCATTCAGCAGTACACCATTTTTCTTGGTGACAAAGAAAATATCTTCCGCACGCTCGCCCAATGTTGCAATTTTGGCTGAGTGAATATCGAGACCTTGCAACATAAATAACGCACCAATACGCGCTAACAAACCCGGTTGATCGAGTGTAGAAATTTCTACCATGTGTTGTTGTAAGGCTGGGTTAAGTACGATATCAACTGTATTTTGAATGTCAAAATGACGTAAATGACGAGGAATTCGACGTTGCATAATCCCCGGATACTGATCTGAATGACTCAATGCATCGACCAGTGCAGATTTAACTTTGCGTTCACGTTCAGGGTCTGTCAATAATGTGCCGAAACGATCGAGTACCAAGTAAGTATCTAAACTAAAATCTGTACTTGCCGTGATAATTTTTGCGTCTTGAACATCGAGATTCATGCGATCCAATACAGCAACGGTTGTTGCAAAGAGATTTGCTTGATCGCGCGTGTAGATAAAGATTTGCACTGCATCTTGTGCTGCATTTCGATGTGCACGTAACAAGACCAACGGCTCTGGATTATCACCGTGTTGTAAAATAGCTTGCGTGTGCCATGCAATTTCATTGGCAGATTCTTTTACGAAATATTCATCACCAAGTTCTTGCCAAACTTTTTCGACTTCGGCTAATGAAAAATCATTTACAAGCAATTCACTGGCAGCGAATTTAGTATCTTCAATGAGCATTTGATAATCAACAGGTCGGCCTAAACCAGAACGAATGACATCACGGGCATAGGTATAGAGCTGACGCATCAATGAAGCACGCCATGTATTCCAAAGCTTAGGATTTGTGGCATTAATATCTGCAACAGTCAATGTGTACAAGTAGTCCAAATGCTCCATGTCACCGACTTTTTCAGCGAACTCTTTGACTTCATCAGGGTCGGAAATATCTTTTTTCTGTGCAGTAAGTGACATCAGCAAGTGATTGTTGATCAACCATGCAACGAGTTTACATTCACGCTCAGTAAAGCCGTGCGTGCGGCAGAATTCAATTGCATCAATTGCACCGAGTTCACTGTGATCACCACCACGACCTTTGGCAATATCATGGAAAATTGCTGCTAAATAAACAATGTCATGTCCAGCAATACGTTGGAATACTGAACTGACGACAGGGAAATCTTTAGCAAACTCAGGTTCTTTAAAACGACTGAGGTTACGCAGTAAAAGTAGGGTATGGGCATCGACGGTATAGATATGGAAAAGATCGTATTGCATCAATCCCATAATTTGCCCGAAAGCTGGAATATAATTGCCCAATACACCATATCGTTTCATCGCGACCATCGTGTCGTATAATCGATGTGGTGAGCGAATAATCGACATAAACAAGGCTTGGTGTTCAGGATTGTCACGGAAACGTTGATCAATACGTTTTGCAGCTAAAACCAACAAGCGTAAGGTGCGGGCACGAATACCTGTAATTTCTGGGCGATTTGCAAGCAGATAAAAGATTTCTAAAATTGCACTTGGTTCTTCTGAGAAAACCTTATGGTGTTGAACAGCAAGTTTGCCATCTACAATTTTGAAACGATCATTAATGTCTTCAATTTCACGTTCGTAATCGGTCAGACGTGGTGTAATCACTGATTCATTGAAGTAGGCGAGTAGCATTTCATTTAAAGTCGAAATTTGCTGTGCCGTCCGATAATAACGTTTCATGAACTGTTCAACAGCAAAATTGACGGGCTGACCTTCTTCACGCACGTAGCCAAATTTTGCAGCAATATCACGTTGATATTCAAACAATAATCGATTTTCATCACGCTTGGCTAAACGATGCAAATGGGTGCGAATTTCCCATAAAAAGCTTTCAGCTTCTTCGAGAACTCCCAGTTCAAACTCAGTAATAAAACCGAGATGTACAAGGTCATAGATACGATTGACACGGAAATGGCGCTTAGCAATCCAACCGATTTGATTAATATCTCTGATACCGCCGGGTGCATTTTTAATATCAGGTTCTAAATTGCTTTCAGTATTGTTGTGCTGCGCATATCTTTTTGCTTGCTCTTGCATTTTGGCATCATAGAAGGTTTTATCCGTCCATGTTTGCGCAACGATACGACGTGGCCATTTAGCAAGTTGTTCATTACCTGTTATCAGACGAGCTTCAATCAGTGTGGTTGCAACAGTTAGATCATTTGCAGCTTGATCTACGCAGTTTTGAATGGTACGAACACTGGTACCCGGTTTAAAATTTCCAACATCCCAAAGTGATGAAATAAAAGCAGAAATGAGTTTACCTTGCTCCTCACTAATTTCATCTTCAGATAAAATCATAATGTCGGTATCTGAATAAGGCAGCATTTCACGGCGGCCATAACCGCCGACAGCAAATAAGCCTAATTCAGTTTGATCTAAACCTGCGTGATTCCATAAAAAAATCAGAGCTTCATCAATAGAGTTTGATCGAGCTTTGATGACTTCACGGATAGGTTGTCCATTTTCATAACTCTCTTGTAATTGTTTCTCTACTTCTGTTCGCCATTGATTAATGGCTTGAATATCATGATGACTGGTGACGTAGTTCAACAATGGAGATGTATTGATCATGAAAATGTTCTTCTATCAAAGTCTTTCTTTATCCTGAAACCACTTGATTGTGGCTCAGGATTCAGGTGGTTTAAGCGTTTGTTTGAACACTCACTTGGTCAGCGGCATGTTGTGCCAACTCACGCGCTAAATCTGTATTTTCGGCACGCGCTGTTGCAACACCCATACGACGGCGTTTGAAGCCTTCTGGTTTTCCAAATAAGCGTAAATCTGTATTCGGATTTGCCAAAGCAAGATTTAAGCCAGTAAAGCTAAGATTTTTCGCATCTACACCTGCATAGATCACTGCACTTGCAGCAACACTATGGCGCTCTGTATTTACAGGTAAACCTAAAATTGCACGCGCATGTAATTCAAATTCGTTTTGGAATTGAGAAGCTAAAGTCACTAAGCCTGTGTCATGTGGGCGAGGCGATACTTCGCTAAACCAAACTTTATCGCCTTTTACGAATAACTCTACACCAAAAATACCGCAACCGCCTAAAGCAGTTGTTACTTTATTTGCAATACGTTTTGCTTCATCTAAAGCCGCAGCTGTCATTGGTTGAGGTTGCCAACTTTCAACATAATCGCCCGCATCTTGACGGTGACCAATCGGATCACAGTAATGGGTTTCGATTTCGGCAGTTTCAGGGTTTTTAGCGCGAACAGTTAAAAGCGTAATTTCAAAATCGAAGTCAATCTGAGACTCGATAATCACAGTCCCTTGATTTACGCGGCCACCTTGCATCGCATAATCCCAAGCAGCATCGACTTCATCAAAGCTTTTTACGCGAGATTGACCTTTACCTGATGAAGACATAACAGGTTTAACGAAATTTGGATAACCAATATCATCACAAGCCGCGCGGAAGCTTTCTAAAGTACTTGCAAAACGGTAAGCAGATGTTGGTAGTCCTAACTCTTCTGCGGCTAAGCGACGAATACCTTCACGGTTCATGGTGAGGTTGACAGCTTTTGCTGATGGAATGACTGTAGCTGTTTGACTCTGTTCAATTTCAACTAAAACCTCAGTTGCAATCGCTTCGATTTCAGGGACAATTAAATTGGGTTTTATTTCTTCGATAAGTTTTTTTAATTCAACAGGATCAGCCATATTCAATGTATAAGAATAATGTGCTACTTGCATTGCAGGTGCGTGATCATAGCGATCAGCTGCATGAACTTCGACACCTAAGCGTTGTAAAGAAATAACAACTTCTTTCCCAAGCTCTCCAGAACCTAACAGTAAAACCTTAAATGCAGAAGATTGAAGTGGAGTTCCAAGAGTGACGCTCATGCGAATAATCCTATCCTGAGTAATTTGTGTTTAAGCATAGCAGAACTTGTTGCTGAGTTAAGCTTGTGTGATACAAAAAAAGTTGTTTTTGTTAGACAAAAAAGATGATCTAAATCTGTTTTTTCAGAATTAGACATTCACTTGGTAATTCAGCAGAAGTCCATCGGCATTTTGACCTCGAATTCCCCAATTACTTCTAGGTGTTTCAAATATTGTAATTTCAATGTCTTGTGCTGAAATACCACAGCGTTGATAAATATTAGAATATAGAGTTTGAATCAGTTTTTTCTTGGCTTCGATTGTCCGACCTTCGAACATTGATATCTCAATAATGGTGTAGTGATCACTACGATCTGTAGGATAAATAAAGTCATCTGTTTCAAGACGGATAAAGCGCTGAAACCTCTTTTCAATTGGATAATTTAAGCTTTCGACCAAGGCATCATGAATAGCTTCAGAAAGTAAGTTTCGGTATTGATCAATCGTTTTGCTCAATGCATAAATTTTGATTTGTGACATGAATATATGATTCCAAGTGATTTAATTATTTTGAAGACAATTATGGGTCTAACCTTAGCATAAAATTGATAAATCTCAGGTTTATCAAACTTCGATGATAAAAAGGTAACAATGATTGAGTATTGCAACTGAATTGACTAGGATTATGGGCAAATGTTTCATCGACGATTTGGTTAGATATGTTGAACAGAAAAACTCATCTTGTGGCTTTGATGCTATGCAGTACAGTTCTAATGACTGCATGCGGGAACTCAAATAATGAAGCTGAAAAAAAGGTAGAAATTAAACCTGCGCCAAAATTGAGTAATGATGCGACAACATATGCAAATGCGGCATGGGATTTAATCAATCAAATTGATCCAATTGTTTATCAGAAACAAACAACAGAAATCGAAGAGAATGTAAGAAAGCCATTGCGTCAGCTCAGCACAGATTGGCGTATTAATGTGAAAATGACTGATTCGGTGACGGAAGGGAAATATGCCTTATGTCGTAAGGCTTTAACAAGTTTGGATACTTGGGCGAGAGAAGTAAAAGACAATCCAACCGCTTCGAGCCAAAAACAAGCTGACTACGAGCGTGATAAGGCACAGTGTAAAGATGCAATTGATAATCCAGCGTTAGGGAATACTTCTCCGAAGTAAAACTAAAACTGAATACGTTAAATATTGCTATTTTTAAAGGGAAAATAGCAATATCTTTTAGAATAGATACAAAATATATCCAAAGAATTGACTTGGTTATGGGTAAACCGTAGGATGAATTTCCTAAGTTATATAAGGAACCTGTGGTTAAAAACCAAGTTCGCATATGGATACTCCCAGTTTAATTTCTGAAACCGTTCATCAATTTTCATTCGCTTCCATTTTTCATGGCGATCTTTTGCTTTTACTGCTGTATGTCGTTTTAGCATTACTTTTTTCTTTTTTGTGTTCGATTGCAGAAGCAACATTATTAAGTATCACACCAAGCTACATTGCGAGACTTAAAGAGACCAAGCCTAAAAAGGCTGAGCAATTAAGACGCTTGAAAGAAGACAATATTGACCAATCATTGGCTGCTATTTTAACCGTCAACACCATTGCACATACAGTCGGTGCGATTGGTGCAGGCGCAAAAGCAACGTCTGTTTTTGGTGAGGTTTGGTTTGGTGTTTTCTCCGCAGTAATGACCTTACTCATCCTGTTTGTTTCGGAAATTGTTCCAAAAACATTAGGAGCGGTGTATTGGCGTCAACTTGCTGGACCAACTGGCATTTATGTTAATTTCTTAATTAAAGCCATGTATCCTTTAATCGTGATCTCGGAAAAGTTAACTAAGTTAATTTCTGGGGGTACCAAAGCAAATCAGTTTAGTCGTGATGAGTTTGTTGCGATGGCTGGGATTGGTAAAGAAGAAGGCATGTTGAATGATCGAGAGTCTAAAATCATTCGAAATCTTTTCCTCTTTAAATCTTTGGATGCGAGCACTGTCATGACGCCTCGTGTAGTAGTGTCGGCATTACAAAAAGATTTAACAGTTGATGAAGTTTTATCTGCCCCAAAAAGCTCAAATTTTTCAAGACTGCCGATTTATGATCAAGACTTGGATAGCGTTGTCGGCTTTGTTTTGCGTGAAGATTTATTGGTTGCAAAGAACCAAGGTCAGGGTAGTCGTATAATTAGCGACTTCAAAAGAGAAATTGTTACAGTTATGGCAAAAACACCATTATCAAAATTAATGGAAGTTTTGTTGGAACAAAGACAACATATTGCATTGGTCGTGGGTGAGTTTGGAGATACTAAAGGTGTCGTAACTTTAGAAGATGTCGTTGAAACATTGCTAGGTATTGAGATTCTCGATGAGGGCGACAAAGTAGAAGATATGCAGAAACTTGCTCGACAACTATGGGTGAAAAGGGCTGAAAAAATTGGCATTTATTTAGAACCGCCAACACAATAATCAATAAAAGTGTGTCAGCCTAGTTGGTTGGCATGCTTATTCTGTAAAAAATCCTGAGGATGCCAGCATCCTCAACCCCTCTAAATTCAGCACGTCTATTTTTTTAAATCCAAGCTGAATTACACCTTGTTTTTCAAATACATTGAGTTCTTGATTTACCGTTTGTCTTGATACAGTCAGCATATTGGCAAGTTGGTCTTGAGAAATATGGATGTTCAAATCTTGAATACTGGATCGATTGCCATAACCCTCTAAAATAAACAGCAATCGTTGCGCTAAGCGCTGGGTAATGCTTTGGGTCTGAATCGCAATTTGTTCTAAAAACACGTAGCGGAGTTTTTGACTAGTCAGCAAAGCAAAGTAATACCAATAATACGGATGTTGATCTAATAGTTGCTTCAGGGGTTCGGCAGGAATTTGAAGAACAACACTTCTTTTTAAGGCAATTGCATCATGCGAGCGAGGTTGTTTGTCGATTAAGGAGATTTCGCCAAACCACATGATTGGTTCTGCGATTGCAGCAATTGCTTCATTACCATTGACATCAATATATCCCAAGCTGATAGAGCCTTCTAAAACACCATAGACACCATCAAACTTGTCTTGGGCATTAAATACAGCAGTATTTTTTTCTACAGATTGCTTTTTACTGTGCTCAATAATGAACTCTTGAAACGGCTTGTCTAAGCGACTAAACCAAGAGTTTTGCTGTAAATGCTGGATATATGCATGTTCTAACACAATCATTCCTTTGTAAATATGAATCCATTTGTCAGCTACATGACAACTTCACTTTGATTTTTCTAATAGATTAATAGCATAACTGAATTGATCTGAGGAAAATAAAATGACAAATTTGGAACGTCTATTGAGTCAGTATGCAGCTTATCATTTAGACAGAAATAATATTGTGACCCATTTTGTGGGTATTCCATTAATTGTTTTTTCTATTCTATGCTTAAGCGCTCGGGCTGCAGTTGATATATCTGGCTTTTCGGTCACTTTGGCTATGATACTCATAGTTTTAAGTAGCATTTACTATCTTTCATTAGATAAGTTATTTGGCATTTTGATGCTTATTCTATTCGTCTTGGTTTATCCATTGGCTATCAAAATTGCTGGATTCTCGATGTGGAGTTGGTTGGGTACAAGCATTGGTATTTTTGTGGTGGGGTGGGTATTCCAATTCATCGGGCATTATTTTGAGAAGAAAAAGCCAGCCTTTGTTGATGATCTGATTGGTCTAGCAATCGGACCATTATTCGTCTTGGCAGAGTTTGTATTCTTACTGGGTTTCCGTAAATCATTACATCAACGTATTTTAAAAGAAGCACAAATGAAACGTGCTGAAATGGATATGAAACCTCAAACAGTCGCTTGATGAGCTGGACTGACATTTACAAAGCCAAGTTAATCAAGCTTGGCTTTTTTATTTATTAGATTTAAAGATTCTAAAAAAGAAATTCAGTTGTTAAGCTATCTCTATTCAAATGTGGCGGTCAGAATTAAAAAGCACATGACAGGAATCTACGAATATTGGTCATTACCCTCCAAACTAAACATTAGATGTCCCGCATGTCAGGCCAACGCGGATTTTGAGTTTGCCCGATTGGCGAAGATTCAGTTGAAAAAAGATGTCGAGTATTTTCAGCATCATGCAGATTTTGATTATGCGCGTTTTCAGGACTCTTGTGGTGGGTACTGGCATGCTGCATTTTATTATCCGAATCTTTCGAGCAGTATTGACCAGATTCAAGGCTTGCCAGAAGGCTATGATTCAACATCTTGGAGCACATGCAATTCGTTGCAAAGTCGGGGTGGAGTGACTTGTGAATCTTGTGGTTATCGGCAAGAACATGAATTGAGTTGGCCTAATGATGCCTATTATATGGTTATGTATCGGCAACAGGCACTATGGGCATTTCACCGTGAAGCAGCAATAGAACTCTACCATTATTTAAGTGAGGCCTTACGTGACCATAAAAAGTATCGTTATTCATTCTTTTTATTACATGTTCCGACAGTTTTTAAGCAGAAAAAAGCACGTCAACATGTGACTCAGCAATTGCAAAAATTATTGAGTTAATGGAACTGCTAAAATTGTAGTGATATTAGAGCAAATAAAAACCGCCAATAAGATCATTATTGGCGGTTTTTAAGATTAGAAAATCGATTTATACGTTAAAACGGAAATGCAATACATCACCGTCTTGAACGATATAAGTTTTACCTTCTAAACGCCATTTACCAGCTTCTTTAGCACCGTTTTCACCGTTATATTGAATGAAGTCGTCATAAGCCACACACTCAGCACGGATGAAGCCTTTTTCAAAGTCAGTGTGAATCACACCAGCTGCTTGTGGCGCAGTTGCTCCGACTTTAACTGTCCAAGCACGAACTTCTTGTACACCCGCAGTGAAATAGGTTTGTAGGCCAAGCAATTTATAGCCTGCACGAATCACCACGTTCAAACCTGGTTCTTCCATACCCATCGCTTCCAAGAATTCAGCACGATCTTCATCTTCTAATAATGAAATTTCAGCTTCGATTTGGTTGCAAAGTGGTACAACAATGGCATTTTCTTCAGCAGCAAGTTTTTGTACTGCTTCAAGATGTGGGTTATTTTCAAAACCGTCTTCTGCAACGTTAGCAATATACATAGTTGGTTTAAGGGTCATTAAACCGAAACCACGTACAGCTTTACGTTCGTCATCAGACAGATCAGCCGCACGTGCTGGTTTACCTTCATCAAGCAAAGGTTGGATTTTTTCTAAAACTGCTTTAGTTGCAAGCGCTTCTTTATCGCCACCTTTTGCTGCTTTAGTTAAGCGTAATAATGCTTTTGCAACGGTATCAAGGTCAGCAAGTGCAAGTTCAGTATTGATGGTTGCAATGTCATCTAATGGGTCAATTTTACCATTTACGTGAATCACGTTTTCATCTTCAAAACAACGAACCACATGCGCAATTGCATCAGTTTCACGGATGTTGGCAAGGAATTGGTTACCCAAACCTTCACCTTTTGAGGCACCAGCAACCAAACCTGCGATGTCAACGAATTCCATTGTGGTTGGTAAGATGCGCTGTGGTTTTACAATTGCAGCAAGTTTATCTAAGCGTGAATCTGGAACAGGTACAATCCCTGTATTTGGTTCAATGGTACAGAACGGAAAGTTTTCAGCTGCAATCGCTGCCTTTGTTAATGCATTAAATAATGTAGATTTACCTACGTTTGGCAGACCAACAATACCGCAATTAAAACCCATGAAACCACTCACAAATGTGTTATATAAAAATTGCTGCTGATTTTACATGAAAGCCATGACAAAGTCATGGCTAGAGCAGATTATCAATTCGACATTAAACTTTGCGTTTATCCAGCTGTTTGGCAATATGATCACCTGTACTTTGCACCAATATCACTAAAACAATAAGAACTAAAATCACGGCTAACATCACTTGCATATCAAAACGCTGATAGCCATAGCGATAGGCAATATCACCGAGTCCACCCGCACCAATCGCACCTGCAATAGCAGAAGAACTGATCATGGTGACAATGGTCACAGTAAAGCCTGCGATGATGCCTGATAATGCTTCGGGAAGTAGTACGTGCCAAAGAATCTGTTTGCGGTTACAGCCCATGGCTTGTGCGGCTTCAATCAGACCTTGATCGACTTCACGTAAGCTGACTTCTGCAATACGTGCAAAGAAGGGAATGGCAGCAATGGTTAAGGGTACAATCGCGGCTAATACGCCATAGCTAGTGCCGACAATCCAGCGGGTAAATGGAATCAATGCCACCATTAAAATCAGGAAAGGGACAGAACGGGTAATGTTAATGATCCAGCCTAAGGACTGATTTATTTTCTTAGATGGATAGATACCAAAATCTGCAGTACTCACCAAAATTAAGGCTATTGGCAGACCAATTAAAAAGGCAATAAAGGCAGAAACCCCTACCATCACTAAGGTGTCGATTGTGCCTGTCAGTAATAGATCAATGAGTTGATTGTACATAACCGATCACCTCAAGTTGTGTAATGGCAGGGTGTTTTTCAAATTGTGCATCATTTAAGTCAAATTCGAGATTGCGAATCCCGATGATCAATGAGCCGATAGTACGCTGCTGAATGCTATCAATTTGACTGTAATACACTTGAACTGGACTATTAAAACTGCCCAGTAATTCATACAGATCAGGAACCAATTTCGATTCACTTACATATTTGAGTTTTAAAATCTGCTGTGTGGTCTGCTGATCAGCAGATTGGCTCAGTTCAAAGGGTAAATTCACTTGTTCAAAATTGAGTAATTCCTGCGTGATTTGTTGTTGCGGATTGGAAAATACCGACCAGACTTGCCCAGCTTCAACAATTTCACCCTGATCAATTACGATGACTTGATCGCAAATTTCTTGGATGACCTGCATTTCATGGGTGATCAAGACAATGGTTAAACCAAGGTCTCGGTTGATTTGTTTTAATAAGGACAGAATATTGGTGGTACTCTCAGGGTCGAGTGCCGAGGTAGCTTCGTCACAGAGCAGGATTTCAGGCTGAGAAACCAAGGCACGGGCAATACCAACGCGTTGTTTTTGCCCACCAGACAGTTGAGCAGGGTAATCATTTCGCTTTGCCTCTAATCCCACCAGCGTCAGTACCTCACTGACCTGTTGTTCTATTTCAGCCTTTTCATAACCCGCAATACGTAGCGGTAAAGCCACATTTTCCCACACGGTTTTGGCTGACATTAAATTAAAGTGCTGAAAAATCATGCCAATTTTTTGTCGTGTTTTGATCAGTTCAGCATGACCCAATTCAGCAATATTCTGCTGGTGAATCAAAATACTGCCTGTATCAATTGCTTCCAGCCCATTTAAGGTACGGATCAGTGATGATTTACCTGCGCCACTTTTGCCGATAATCCCAACAATTTGTGCTTTGGGAATATCGATATTAATGTCTTTTAATGCATGTAAGCGTTGGCCTTGTACCTCATAATATTTATTTAAACCGCGTATTTTCAGGTGGGGAACTGAAAAATCGACCTGTGAACCAAAACTCACCATGATTGTTCTCCTTATTTCCAACCTGGGAACCAGAGCGTTGGGCCGAAATCGCTATCTAAGGCAGCTTTGACCTTCGGCGAGTTTTGATAAATCTCGACAAACTTCTGTAGTTTGTTGTCTTTGTCCTGATAGTCATCCCTCACCACAAATAAAATCGCATAACGTTTATTGGTATTGTCATCAAACAATAGGGCATTTTCAGGATCAGCCGTTTTGGCTAAACGTAAGTAATGTGGATAGCCAAAAGCTAAATCAACATCATCAATGGCACGTGCAGTTTGAGGGCCTTCAACTTCGGTAAATTTCAGATTTTTCGGATTTGCAGTAATGTCTTTTAGTGCAGAAAGATGATTGTTGCTATCTTTCAGTTCAATCAGCTTAGCTTGTTGTAAAAGCAGTAATGCACGGCCTTGATTCACTGGATCATTAGGAATGGCAACAGTTGCGCCATTTGGAAGTTCATCGAAACTTTTATATTTTTTCGAATACAATCCAACATGTGAAGCCGCACCCGCAGCAAAGGATTTTAGCTTGAAGCCAGTTTCCTTAATCGCATTATCCAAGAAGGGTTGATGCTGGAAAAAATTCGCATCAATGTCACCATGATTTAAGGTAATATTTGGTGTATTCCAATCGGAAAATTCCACCAATTTCACATTGAGACCTTGTTGTTTGGCTTCATCCGCAGCAACTTGTAGGGGATGTGCAAACGAAGGGCTAATCCCAATCACCAATTCACTGCTATGATTCTGTCTTTGTTTATTCCAAATCAATAAGGCAATAATCGCAACAACGACGACAAGGCCAATACCGAGCCATTTCTTAGAGGCTGTTTGAGCCATATATTTCTCCAATTCTTTTCTTAAATGTTAAGCACTAATTTCTTCAATTATTTTTAGGTCATGTGTGTTGTTATGCGTTCTACATCGGAACTGATCGACAGGGTGGCTTGCGGCTAAATGATCGCCTTGGGCAAACAATTTGTTACGCAGTGAACCCGTTGCATATTCGGTTTTATAACGCTCACGTTGTTGTAACTCTGGGATCACCAGTCGAATAAAATCATGATGTGATTCAGGTGCAACCGTACGAGTCAGGTTAAAACCATCAATACCAGTCTCATCAAGCAGCTCAATCAGGTATTCTGCAACCTCTGCGCCACTACCGACGATGAGAGGATAACGTCCACCTAGTACATGCTGTGCTTTTAGATCATTTTTGCTGATGCGCTGTTCTTTAAACTTCTCATTGACGGAAGCAATGCTATTGCTCTTTTGATAAGGAATCGCTTCATCATCTACGAACTTGGCAAGATCAATGCCGACGGAACTGGCATAATGCGCTAAACCTGCTTCTGGGCTGGCATATTGGCGATATTCAGCCAGTTTTTGTTGGGCGAGTTCATGTGTTTCCGCGACGACAACGGTAATACCGACAAAGATTTTAATCGCATCTTCATCTCGACCTTGTTGCTGTGCTTGTAGTCGTATTTTATTAACTTGCTGACGAATCTTTTCAGGTTGATCACCGCCAATAAAAATACATTCTGCATGACGCGTGGCGAACTGTAGTCCTTTCGGTGAAGCACCTGCTTGGAAGAGTGTTGGCGTACGTTGAACCGATGGTGCAACCTGAAATACACCTTGGCTTTGGTAATATTGACCTTGATGATTGATTGAGTGGACCTTGTTCGGGTCAGTAAAAACGCGCTGTTGTTTATCTTTTTTTAAGGCGTCATTTTCCCAAGAACCTTCCCAATATTTATAACAAAGCTGTAAAAACTCCTCGGCCTGATCATAGCGCGCATCGTGATCTTTTAAACCTTTTTGCCCAATTAAGCGTTCGGCACTATCCAAATAGCCGGTGACAATATTCCAGCCCAAACGACCTTGGGTTAAATGATCCAGACTGGCAAATCGCCGTGCAAATTGGTAGGGCTGTTCATAGCTCAAATTGACCGTGACACCAAAGCTTAAATTTTGTGTGACTAAGGCCATTGCCGAAATCAGGGTCGATGGATCATGACTAGGTAACTGAATCGATTCTTTTAAAGTCAGCTCAACTCCATTTTGATAGACATCATAAACACCCGTAATATCCGCAAGGAATAAGCCATCAAACAAACCTTGTTCCAGACTCTGTGCCAATTCAGTCCAATAATTCAGCTCATTAAATCGATGTGATTGATCCCGTGGATGCGTCCATAAACCATGATTGATATGACCGACACAGTTCATATCAAAGGCATTTAACAAGATTTTCTTGGCAGTCGTTTGAGTCATTACAAAGTCCCCCGACGTGGAGGCAGTACACCATTCAACACATAATTACCGATGAAGTAATATTTCCAGCGTGCAGCATCATGCAAGGTATGAACCCGTGCATTACGCCAATGCCGATCCAGAGCATCAGCACGTTGGCTACCGCGGCTGCCAGCCAATTCAATCAATTTAGATGATGCCTTTAATGCTGTTTCAGTACTATGTGCACGAACTTTGGCGACATCAATTGAGGCTTTGGCTAAGGTCTCAGCATTCAACCCATATTTAGCAGCATCAACAGATCGAGCTGCTTGTTTGAGGAGTAATTCGCTGGCTTTTACATCGGTTGCCACACGACCAAGCTCAGACAGGGTTAAGGGGTCTTGAGTAGCGGAATCAATATTGGCATCAATCCAAGGACGCGCCACACGCACACGCGCTAGGGTTTCTTCAAAGGCTGCACGGGCAATCCCGACTTCAATTGCAGCATGCATGATTTGAGCAAATGGCCCCACCAAGGACAGTTGTTTAAAGGCAGCATCAAAAGGAATCACATCCTCTTTGGCGACAAAAACTCGATTAAACTTTACTGTGCCGCTGCCTGTGGTGCGTTGCCCAAAGCCTGACCAATCATCAATCAGTTCTAAACCTTGGCTGTCTCTTTGTACAAAAGCCAAAAATTCATTGCCTGCTTCATCAATCACTAGAGTTGGAATACGATGTGCAAACAGGCTACCCGTGCAATAAAACTTTTCTCCTTGGATCAGATAACCGCTTTCGCTTGGGATTAAGGTAGTTTGTTTATGTGCTGAGGTACGGGTTTTAAATTCCGCCAGCGCATTACCAAAACGTGCACCTTGTAATACTTCCTGATAGAGGCGTTTCTTTTGTTGTTCTGTCCCCGTATTTCGCAGTACTTCTAATGCATAAAAATGATTTTGTGGAATTTGACCAATTGAACCATCCGCACCACTAAATAAAGCGATGACTCTGGCAACGGTTAGACTTGAAACCTCTGCACCGCCATACTGTTTAGGTACAGTAATCGCCCATAAACCTGACTGACTATAGGCTTCAATTTCAGTAAACGGCAACTTTCGATTGGCATCACGTTCAATTGCAGCTTGTTTAAACTGTTGACTGAGCTGGATCGCAATGTCTAGGGCTTCGGCATCGCTTTGGATAATATGCGCTGCTTTAAAATTGGTTTTGGCAAAACCTTGTAATTCTTGATAAGAGGTCATGATGATTTGCTCCTTAAATCCAGGCATGGCGGGCAGGGTGTGTACCATTGAGGTAATAATCACCGATGGCATGGAATTTCCAACGCACAGGATCGTGTAAGGTGTGTACACGGGCATTGCGCCAGTGTTGATCAAGATTATGCTGGCTCAGACTGGCACGGCTGCCGCCAAGTTCCAGTAGTTTCTCGGAGATATGCAGGGCAGCATCATTTGCATAGATTTTTGCTTCAGCCACTAAAATTGAGGCGCGAGCAGCTTGCTCGGCAGAAATTTCCGTGAGTTGATCCAGTTCATCTAGATATTCGGCAGCATCATCGAGTAATAAAATGGCTGCATCGAGCAGGATATTGAGTTTGCCAACTTCTTGCAGGGTGTAATGTTCTTCACTGGCTTTTTCTACGCCTGCATCAATAATGGGGCGTGCTTTACGAATGCTGGATAAGGTGTCATCAAAAGCCGCTTCGGCAATGCCGATATCAATCGCAACTTGTAATAGCTGAGAATATGCACCGCGCACATTTGGGGTGTCGGCAATAATGCTCTCATCAAAAAATAGTGTAGGATCAACGACAACATTGCGTAGTTTTACCGTTCCACTGGCTGTAGTACGTTGACCAAAGCCATTCCAGTCATTAATCACTTCGACACCAGTAGCATAGCGATCAACGATCACCAATACTGTATAGCCATCGGGGTGTAAGGCACGAATCGCTAACCAATCTGCAAAGCTAGTGCCTGTAGAGTAAAATTTTTCGCCATTTAAAAGGTATTGACCATTTTCCAACGTTAACTTGGTTTGAATGGTTTTGGTATCTTTAGAATTTTTTTCAGGCCCACCATTGGCAATGCGTTTACCTGCAAGAATTTCAGCGTAGATAAACTGTTTTTGCGCATCTGAACCGGTGATATTAATAAAATTTAAAAGGCCGAATTGGTTTTGTGGAATTTGTCCAACATTGGCATCGGCTTTAGTTAAAATACGAAATACATGGGCCAAGGTCTTATTGGAGACAAAAGCACCGCCATATTGTTTTGGAATACGAATACCGCCTAAGCCTTTTTGACTGAACTGATTGATTTGTTCGATTGGCAAAATACGATTTTGGTCTCGTTTATTTCGTTCTTCTAATGCAAAGTCAGCAACTTGATAGGCAGCATTAATGGCCTGCTGATCATTTGAAATCAGTTGTATTTGAGTTCTAATGGCTGATGGTTTACTGGACATGTGAGTACCTCTAATAGCTAAGAAATACTTTATAAAAATTTTACTTTTCCATTAAACTAGTAGTTATGCCTTGTATATCACAATAATTTCTAAGCATTTTTTATGAGAAAAATAACAAAAAAAATTCATATCTAATCTAAATATAAAACAATAGTTTATGTAGATTGAAAGTTTATTAATGAGTATAAAAAGCTCTTTTCTATGAAAGAAAGGAATATTCTCACCACGAATATTGATAAAGAAACTTTGCCAAAATTAAAAATGATCGAGCAAAAAGGACATTGTATTGATTAGCTTTTACTTCTAAAGTAGAGCAAACCTTAGGTTTGATCGAGTAGAAAAATAAATTTGGAGAATTTATGCGGGTTTTATACCAATTTCCTTTGTCTCATTATTGTGAAAAAGCTCGCTGGTTGTTAGATCATAAGGAATTGGACTATGTGGCACATAATTTAATTCCCGGTTTTCACCGCGCATTTACCTATCTTAAGTCAGGGCAATATCTGTTGCCGATGCTAAAAGATGATAAACAATGGATTGCTGATTCAACACAAATCGCGCTGTATTTAGATACAACTTATCCTGAGCATGCCTTATTAAGACGTGATGAACAATTACGTGAACATGCACTTGAAATTGATCAACTTGCAAATGAGCTAGGTATTCATGTGCGCCGTTGGTCATTAGCTCAAGCACTTTCAGTTGGCGATCATCCTTTAGAAATTATGATGGGTGAGCAAGGCTATTTACGCCAGTTTGAAAAA
>NZ_DJLC01000136.1:0-5169 GCF_002434875.1 Acinetobacter sp. UBA6526
AGAAATGAAGCTGCACATGAGTTTCGCTATCGTGCGCCAATTATCTTAGGTTTATATTTATATCTTAGCTTTGGTACCTATCAAGTTTTACCCGAAGACCTCCGACTTACTTGGGTTGCCTTTTATGGTTGGGTTGGGGTCATCATCTCAATCGCTTGGGTCATCGCCTTCGTTCCAAAACTCAATAAATGGTTTGATCATTATGTGGGTTTAGGGTCTATGGGTGCTGTAGCCATTACGTTCACTCTAATTAACGTTTTAGAGCAAGGTCAGAATAATGTTCTATTCCATGCAGCTATGATGTATGCAGTTGTCATCATTTACGGCTTTGTTGGAATGAGATTCTATACTGCGATTATCGCGGGTTGGTGTGGTGGCTTAATTGGTGTGATTGCAAGTACAGCACTAAGTGGTTCTATTGATTGGACTTTCTTGAACAGAACTTATACATTTAGTAGTTTTCTCGGCATGGCACTGGCCTATGCCACAGATCGTCAACATCGAGAAAATTATCTACAAAACTGCATGCTTGAATTAAACCGTCTAGAATTAATGCGTCAAGCTCAACAGCTTTCAATCTTATCTCAACAAGATGCATTAACTGGTTTAGCAAATCGTCGCTATTTGGATGAAGTGCTTGAAAATGAATGGAAACGTGCCATTCGTCATGAAGTTCCAATTACGATCATGATGATTGATATCGACTTTTTTAAACTTTACAACGATACGTTAGGACATATTCAAGGCGATCAATGCCTTCGCAGAATTGCAATCCTGCTCGGCTCAATCGCATCAAGAAGTGGTGATCTTGCTGCGCGTTATGGCGGTGAAGAGTTTTTGTTACTGTTCTCCATGACAGATAAAGAACAAGCAATTATCCAAGTTCAACGTTTAATGGAACTTGTCCGAACGATTGCGATTAACCACCCGAAAAGCAGTGTATCCAAGAATGTTACGATCAGCGTTGGCGTAGCTACGATGACTCCACATTTAAATGATAGTCTTTCGGAGTTTGTATCACAGGCAGATCATGCATTATACATCGCGAAAAGTAATGGTCGAAATCAATACCATATTGCAACTTCAGATAATGTAATTTCTGAGGCACTATAATATTTTAATTATTATTTAAAAATATTTAATAATTTTTTTATTTAAATTAATTTATTATTTCAACAGACCCACTGATAATATTTTACCGATGGGTCTATTATATTAAGGCTCGATTGGTTTAAATGGTGACAATACGTCAGCATTTTGTGCACGATTTCTCATAAAATGATCCATCAGAACAATTGCTAACATCGCCTCAGCAATTGGTGTTGCTCGCACACCTACACACGGATCATGACGACCTTTGGTGAGTACATCAGTATTTTCACGGTCGATTGTAATCGTCTTGCCCGGTGTGGTAATGCTTGCCGTTGGTTTTAATGCAATTGCAACACGAATGGTTTGTCCACTTGAGATTCCACCAAGGATTCCACCAGCATGATTTGCAAGAAAGCCATCTGTGGTGAGCTCATCACGCGTTTCATGCCCAAACTGACCAGCAACAGCAAAACCATCACCAATCTCAACACCTTTTACGGCGTTAATGCTCATCATGGCATGTGCAATGTCTGCATCTAAACGATCAAAGACTGGTTCACCCCAGCCTACAGGTACTTTTTCAGCAATAATTTCTAATTTTGCACCACAACTTGTACCTTGCTCACGCAAAGAAGTTACGAGTTGCTCAAAACGAGGAACTGCATCTACATCACCACAGAAAAATGGATTATTCGGCACTTCTGCCCAATCTAGTTTCTCTGCGACTTCATTACCGATTTGTGTGACATGTCCGCGAATATCAATACCAAACTTTTCAGCTAAATATTTCTTAGCAATCGCGCCTGCTGCAACACGCATTGCAGTTTCACGCGCACTAGAGCGACCACCACCACGATAATCACGGAAACCGTATTTATGCGTATAAGTATAGTCTGCATGGCCTGGACGGAAAGTTTGAGCAATATTGCCATAATCTTTAGATTTTTGATCTGTATTACGTATCAATAAACCAATCGATGTACCTGTCGTTTTACCTTCAAAAACACCTGAGATAATTTCGACTTGATCAGGCTCTTTGCGTTGTGTAGCAAACTTTGATGTACCCGGTTTACGGCGATCTAAATCTTTTTGCAAATCTTCTTCACAAAGTTCAAGACCCGGCGGCACACCATCGACAATTGCCATCAAACCAACACCATGTGATTCACCACATGTTGTTACTCGAAAGAGTTGCCCAATACTATTCCCTGCCATATTTTAGCCCCTTACTTAATTTTGAACTGATTGCTGAAATATTTCTTTATAACGGCGGCATTGTTCAGCAGTTAATGCAAAAATACCTGAACCACCTTTCTGGAAAGTTAACCAATGGAAGTCAACTGTATTGAAGTTCTGACGCATTGCCCATTCAGAATTACCCACTTCAATTACAATCAGACCATCTTCAGTTAAATAATCGGCTGCTTGAGCTAACATTTTGCGAACTAAGTCCAAACCATCTTGACCTGCTGCAAGTGCGAGCTCAGGCTCATGTAAGAACTCTTCTGGTAAATCAGCCATATCTTCAGCATCCACATACGGTGGATTGCTAACGATTAAATCATATTGATTTTCAGCTGGAATTTTTGAGAATAAATCAGATTCAAGTAATGCGACTTGATATTGTTTATCATGATGTTCTGCATTGATTGAAGCAACTTCCAATGCTTCTTTTGAAATATCAGTCGCATCCACTTCTGCATCTGGATAAGCATAAGCAAGCGCAATTGCGATACAGCCCGAACCCGTACACATATCAAGAATACGTTGAGGTGTTTTAGGATTTTGGTGCTCAGGCAGGCTATTTAAGGCTTCCAACATTTGACCATTTTCATCTAAGCAATATGGTGCAAAACGCTGTTCAATCAATTCTGCTATTGGAGAACGCGGAATAAGCACACGCTCATCTACATAAAATGGCTTATTAAAGAAATAAGCAAGGTTTAATAAATAAGACGTTGGAACACGCTCATTGATACGGCGTTCTAATAAACTGAGGAACTCAGCTTTTTCACTTGGTAAAAGCTTCGCATCTAAGATTTCAGCATCAGCGTTCCACTCAAGTGAAAGCGTTTGCAAGACAAGCGCCGAACTTTCTGCAAAATAATCTTCTGTACCTTGACCTAAGTGTGCATCGTATTGGCGAAGTGCTGTCACACCGAAACGGATGAAATCTCGAATGCTGACTAGGTTTTCAGCCGCTTCTTGTAAATGTTCAGGGCTGATCGTAGGTCGCTCCACTTAGGCGTCTCCAAAATGCGAATTGCAAAAACGCTTTATTCTAACGGGATTCAGCCTTATTTAACAGAAAAAAAACCGCCTATGATCAAGGCGGTTTTTAGTTAACATCGTGGAATATTAGACTTACAAACCTAATTTTTCAGCAACATAATCTGAGTCTTTATCGCCACGCCCAGATAAATTTACTACGATCTTGATATTTTTATCTAACTTTGGCGCTTCACGTAAAGCCCAAGCAACTGCATGTGAACTTTCTAAAGCAGGAACAATCCCTTCAACACGAGAAAGTGTCATAAATGCATCTAAACACTCTTGGTCAGTCGCTGTTTCATACTGTACACGACCAATTTCTTTAAGATAACTATGCTGTGGCCCAACACCGGGATAATCCAATCCCGAAGCAATTGAATGCACAGGCAGTGGTTCACCTTTTTCATCTTCAAGCACGTAACAAGCCATACCATGAATCTGACCGGGTTTACCTAAAGTTAGCGTTGCGGAGTGTTTATCTGTATCCAAACCATGTCCAGCAGGTTCAACACCTACCAGTTTTACTTCTGGCGTATTCAAAAAGGCAGTAAAAGCGCCAATTGCATTTGAACCACCACCAACACAAGCCACTACATAATCAGGATGTTGACCAAAACGTTCATTTGCCTGAGTTTTAATTTCATTACCAATGATTGATTGGAAATCACGAACCATTTTTGGAAATGGATGTGGCCCCACCACAGAACCGATTGCATAAATATAGTTTTTCGGATCTTTTAAATATTCTTCGAAAGCACTATCTACCGCATCTTTTAGTGTTGCAGTTCCTTGTGTGACTGAAACAAGCTTAGCACCCAAAATTTTCATTTTCACGACATTTGGATGTTCTTTTTCAATATCGACTTGCCCCATATGAATCTCACATGGGATACCAACCAATGCACAAGCCGTTGCCAACGCGACACCATGTTGACCAGCACCTGTTTCTGCTATGACTTTGCTTTTACCCATATATTTAGCAAGTAAAGCTTCACCAAGACAGTGGTTAATTTTATGTGCGCCTGTATGATTCAGGTCTTCACGCTTTAAATAAATTTGCGCGCCACCAAGTTGTTCAGATAAGCGTTTTGCATGGAATAATGGACTTGGGCGTCCTACATAATTTTTGAACAGATCATTTAACTCATTTTGAAATTCAGCTGTATGACGAATTTCTTCATAAGCTGTATTGATCTCGTCCATCGCCTCTTTTAAATGAGGTGGAATAAATTGACCGCCGAACTCGCCAAAAAAGCCCGCTTCATTTGGTAAAGCTATCCCGTTAATATGATGTTCCATTCCAATTCCTGTTTTTATAAAGTATTAATATAAATTTTAGCGAGATAAGTATCGCGTCATACCCTCAATGCCTTTTAAAGTCATCGGATACATATGATCTTCAAAAGTTTCTTTAATCCATTGAATCGTTTGCGTGTAATGCCAATAGCCTTCCATCTCAGGATTAAGCCATGCTGTTTTATCAAAATGCTGACGCAAACGTCTCAACCATACTTCCCCAGACTCTTCATTCATATATTCAACTGAGCCACCCGCAGACTTTAATTCATAGGGAGCCATACTGGCATCACCCACCACGATGACCCGATAATCACGTCCATAAGTATGGAACAAATCCCAAGTATTCATACGGGTTGAACTACGACGATGATTATCTTTCCAAACATAGTCATACAGGCAGTTATGGAAGTAGAAATATTCTAAGGTTTTAAACTCCGACTTTGCCGCACTGAAAAGTTTTTCACACTCAGCAATATAGGCATCCATCGAACCACCCACATCAAACAA
>NZ_DJLC01000136.1:5480-6324 GCF_002434875.1 Acinetobacter sp. UBA6526
CATCGAACCACCCACATCAAACAACATCAAAATTTTGATACGGTTACGACGTTCAGGCACGAGCTGTACATCTAAGATGCCTTGTTTAGCAGTTTCACGAATCGTACCGTCTACATCTAACTCTTCTGCTGCGCCCTGACGTGCAAATTTACGCAAACGACGCAATGCAATTTGCATCTGACGTGTACCTAACACTTGATCATCATCAAGATTTTGGTATTTACGTTGTTCCCATACTTTTACAGCTGAACGTTTACGACCCGGCCCACCAATTCGCACACCTTCTGGATGATCACCAAAAGCACCAAAAGGTGATGTTCCACCTGTACCAATCATGCGATTGCCACCCTGATGTTTTTTATGTTGTTCGCGTAACCGCTCTTCCAACATTTTCATCAGTTCTTCAAGTGAACCCGCTTTTTGTAGTTCGGCGCGTTGCTCAGGTGTTAGATGCTTTTCGAGTAATTCAAGATCAAACCAGTCTTTTGGTAACTTATGGACTTGTTTCAGCAATTCGTCTAAATCAAAAGTATCAATGCCATCAAAGTAATCTTTCATAGCACGGTCAAACTTATCAAAGAAGCGTTCATCTTTGACTAAAACTGTTTTAGCCAATTGATAGAATTCTTCCTGATCAGCAAATACAAGACCTGAAGCAACTGCCTGATTGAGATCAATGAGCTCCCGAGTTGTTACAGGTACACCATATTTACGTAAGGTGTAAAACAATCTCACAAACATTGGCAAACACTCTTAACGGCGTGACATAAATGCTAAACGTTCAAGCAACTGTACATCTTGTTCATTTTTAATCAGCGCACCGTATAGTGGTGGAATCGCCTTT
>NZ_DJLC01000103.1:0-294 GCF_002434875.1 Acinetobacter sp. UBA6526
TTAAACCGCTCTGCCACGCTTCCAATGGCGGCTATCATATAAATAAAAATTCAACTTGGCAAATCTTTTATTTAAAAAACTACACCGAACGCTCAAAATAAAATCAAAAGTTGCTAATTTGATGAATCTTCGTGCTTTTCATATCGAATTGAATTGATATACCAAAGTTTTTTTCCTAATGGCGTATGAACTTCGACCTCATCATCGACTTGTTTACTGAGTAAAGCTTTAGCCATTGGAGACTCAATTGAGATATGCTGTGGATGATGGTCATAAATTTCATCAACTCCAACA
>NZ_DJLC01000103.1:611-1052 GCF_002434875.1 Acinetobacter sp. UBA6526
TCATAAATTTCATCAACTCCAACAATTCTGAGTGTTTTCTGCTCACCCTGATCATTTTCTATTTCAACCCAAGCCCCAAAATATACTTTTCCGTCCTGTTCGGGCACATAATCGACAATTTTTAATTCTTCTAAGCGCTTACCTAGATATCTAACACGTCGATCAATTTTCCTAAGCAATTGTTTATTATACTGATAATCTGCATTTTCCGATCGATCACCTAAACTTGCTGCCCAATTTACTTTTTTGGTAATTTCAGGTCGCTCGTCATGCCAAAGTTTTTTTAGCTCAGCAACTAATAAATCATGTCCAGTGCGAGTAATTAAATTCGATTTCATAGTTAAAAATACGCTAATACAACATTTTACTTACAAGTTTTTGCATTGTATTCCTTATTTAACCATCGCTAAAGTGTATAAATTTTATTCTTTTTCAAATCAG
>NZ_DJLC01000103.1:1369-3368 GCF_002434875.1 Acinetobacter sp. UBA6526
AAATTTTATTCTTTTTCAAATCAGATGTTTGTGATGTATTTCTCTCTTTTTTATTGTTCAAAATTTGACAATCACTTTTTTGACGATTATTATGCGCCCCTAAGTTAGTTTTTGTTTATTTTTTATACTTTTTGTAAATGTTGTGAAACATTTACATTGCGTCCCTTTAACTCAATGTCATTTTGAATGACGTTCATGACTTGCCCACCCCTTATTGAATTTATCAACTTTAAAAAGCTAAAGCCTTGTTTTGCTGAGCTTTTAGGGCATAAATTACCTGTAGCGGAGACAACATGCACAGTAATTCAAGTTCTGGGTCTAGGCCTAGCCTTAACTCTTTATCTTCCAAACGTCCATTTCAAGCTTTAGCCTTAGGTGTTGCGATTCTACCTTTTAATAGCTTGAATGCAGAAAAATCGCATCAATACAACACTGTTGTAAACACAAATGTTTTAACTGTCGTTGCAGTTGAAAATCCAACCACAGTTTTTAAAGAAGGTCAGTTCTTACATGGTTTTGGTTATGACTTAGCACGTAACTACGCACAAAGCCTGAATGTAAAACTTGATTTTAAAACAGTACCTGATAATGCCACCGCATTAAAATGGGTAGCACAAGGTAAAGCAAATCTTGCGATGACTACAGCGAACCTTGCTTCGATTGAGGCTAAACAGCTTGTTTCATTTTCAGCGAGTTGTGGCGATCAAGGTACTTTAAGTAAAAATGGTTTAAATCCTCAATTGAATTGGGTCTTTAAACAAGCAGATGATCCTCTTACTTTAACAGCAAGTGGTTTTGTTTGCCAAAGTAAGCAAGCTGGTACTACACAACAGTTAGCATCTTTTTATAATCGAAATGTGGTAAAACCAGAGTCATGGTCAACGATTCAGAAAGATTTAAATCAGCGTTTACCGATTTATAAAGCCAGCTTTAAGCAAAGTGCTGCAAAGTATGATTTAGATTGGCATCTCTTAGCCGCGATTGGTTATCAAGAATCTTATCTAAAACCTACATCGGTGTCTCCCACGGGTGTACGAGGCCTAATGATGCTAACGAGCGGTACTGCTCGAGCAATGGGTGTGACTAATCGTACTGATCCTGTCCAGAGTATTCAAGGTGGTGCTAAGTATTATGATCTAATGTTAGATCAATACGATGACATCCCTTTTCCAGATCGTAACTGGTATGCCCTAGTCGCTTATAATATGGGGCCTGGTGCAGTGAACCAGATTCAGAAACGTATCAAAGCACAAGGCAAAGATCCGAAGCAGTGGGTCAACTTATATGACTATTTAGAGCGTAACAAAGCACGTAATGGCCGTTATAAGCAAGCTTTACAATATGTCACGCGTATCCGCACTTATTTAGAGCACATGAAAACCAATAATCGTATTGAAGTCTAACCCAATAGGCATAAAAAAAGCTTACCATTTGGTAAGCTTTTTTTATGCGAAAATAAATTAAGCAGTTTGCTCAAGTACTTTCTTGAATAAATCTTTTTGCTCTTGGCTTGGCTTAGCAGTTTGTAAAGCCATAAGCTGAGACATGTCGCCTTGTACTTTGATTTTACCCGTCATGAATGCTTGCATCGCAGCAGCCATATCAAACTCAAGAAAAACTTTACGCAAAGTTTCAGCATCCATATTTAGAGTTGTTTTAGCATTTGAAGACAAACCCTTTTGGATTTTACCTGCATCTAAAGCTAATTCGGTGTTACCAGCTGCATCTGTTACAACTAAGTTAATCGCTAAATTCGCAAGCGCTGGTGGTAAGTTTAAATCACCCGCTTCAGCAGTAAGTTTTTCAACAGTTGCAAACCAATCATCAGTTAAAAATGCAGCCATGATTATTCCTCAAATGTATTTGTTCAATTTCTTGTGCCGGCTATCCAGACGACATCTCATGAAGCAATTTGCTCGTGCCCTGTTATAGCATGTAATTTTTATTTTAGGCTATGATTTTTTGTACGCACTATTCAATTTTTAAAAAAATTATAAAA
>NZ_DJLC01000103.1:3694-4974 GCF_002434875.1 Acinetobacter sp. UBA6526
TAAAAAAATTATAAAAAAAAGACACTTAATAAAGTGCCTTTTAAAAAATTTTACATTTTACTCAGCTGCAAAACTCAGATTTACCACATCAAGACGGTTTTTCATCTCTTCTGGATCTTTCATATCAAACTCACGTTGACCGTCCAATGCCTCAAAATCGAATAAATCACGATCCGCTAATTGTGACGGTGAAACGTTCTGTAAAGCGCCGAAGATACTGTGTAAACGTTTTGGATGCTGCTTATCCCATTCACGTAACATATCATTGATAATCGCACGCTGTAAGTTCTCTTGAGAACCACATAAGTTACACGGAATGATTGGGAACTGACGTAATTCAGCATATTTAATGATGTCCTTTTCTTCTACATACGCTAAAGGACGAATCAAAATATTCTTTTTATCCGATGAAAGAAGTTTTGGCGGCATAGCTTTTAAACTTCCTCCATGGAATAGGTTCAAGAAGAAAGTCGCCATAATGTCGTCACGGTGATGACCTAATGCAACTTTAGTTGCACCAATTTCTTGAGCAAAGCCATAAAGCGAACCACGGCGTAAACGCGAGCACACAGCACAATATGTTTTGCCTTCAGGTGTTAAACGTTTAGTAATGGTATAGGTATCTTTTTCAAGGATGTAATATGGAATCTTGTTCTCTTCCATATAACGCGGCAAAACGTCCTCAGGAAAACCTGGCTGCTTTTGGTCAAGGTTTACCGCAACAATGTCAAAATTGATTGGTGCAATACGTTTGAACTGCAACAAAATATCGAGCAAGGTATAACTGTCTTTACCGCCAGATACGCAAACCATGACTTTATCGCCATCTTCGATCATGTTGTAATCACGAATTGCATGCCCTACTTGACGACGAAGCTTTTTCAACAAACGATAATACGCTGAACTTGTCGGAAGTTCTGGCTTGAAATTAAATCCTTGGTTGGACTCCACTGGCGCGTACATAGACGTGATTTACTCATAAACAAAATAACCGACAGATTTTATCTCATTCCGAAAAATTGCGCATCTAAAGAATTTTTCAATTTCTTTCAATCGTCATATTTCGATTTCATACTAGATAAATTGTGATCAAAATAAGTACAAATTGTCTGGATTGCTTATATTTCAAACTTTTCCACAGTTTTCCACAAAAGCTGTGGATAAAATTGTGGATTTCTTAGCTATTGACAAAGTGCTTTTATCTTAAAATAAGGCTTCGCATTAAATTGATCATTTTTTAACCAATGTTTTTATTAAAATAAAATCAATAACTTATATAA
>NZ_DJLC01000068.1:0-14783 GCF_002434875.1 Acinetobacter sp. UBA6526
CCTGAAGGCTTGGATTGGGATTTACAGCCTGTCATCTCTGCATCATCAAACAAAGCCGAAGTCAGTCGTTCACTGGATGAGATCATTGCTCGTGTAGTCAATGAAGCAGGTGAGGGTGACGCTGTGGTGATCATGTCGAATGGTGGTTTTGGTGGATTGCACCAAAAGTTGATTACAGCGTTGTCGTAATCTAGCCCATAGTTCACTTTTATAACCTAATCCTGTCGCGGTATTCACTATCGTCACAGGCGGCATGGATGCCGCCCGTTGGACTGTGGTATAGGGATATACCATCAGTCCAACAAAAGATTTTTGTTACTTTTCATCTTTGAAAAGTAAGGAAACGCCTCTACACAAACATGTTAATGATTCAGCCTATATGAGGCTGTGAAATCTTGCTAATTAGAGATATCTCCAATCCATTTTAAATGGCAATTAACTCAATTTATTCACAAGTTTCAAAGGCAAAATCTTCATTGCAATGCCCATTGGCAGCCACGGCCACTGCGGCACATAAGCTTTCACAGGTTCTTTCTCAATCGCTTTCACCAACGCCTTAGAACCTGTTTTCTCATCCACCTCAAACGGTAACTTCTTCGCACCTTCATTTAACTCAGTACGAATATAGCCTGGGAAAATCGTCGAGACTTTGATTGGTGTATGCAACAACTCGGCACGAATCCCTTCTGCCAAATGCGCGACAGCTGCTTTACTCGCAGCATAAGTCGATAAATGCTTTGGCAAGCCACGCATCGCACTCATCGAAGAAATGACTACCAAGTGCCCTTTGTTTTGTGCTCGAAAAATTTCAACTGCCGCTTCACACTGCGCCAACGCCGAAATAAAGTTGGTTTCCGCTGTAGCACGATTTACGTCAAAATGACCTTTACCAATACGGCGACCGTCACCTACACCCGCATTGACAATAATGCGATCAATACTGCCAAATTCTTGCTGAAAAGCTTTAAAAACCGTAAAAACATCATCGTAATGAGTCACATCAAGCGTCTTAATCTTGACCTGAATAGAAAACTGACTTTGCAGCTCTTGTTGTAATGCTTCTAAACGTTCCAACCGTCGTGCACACAACGCCAGATTGTAGCCTTTGGCAGCAAACTCTCTTGCCATACCTGCACCTAAACCTGAACTTGCACCTGTAATTAAAATTGTCTTTGCCATGCCTGCCACCTATTTTTATTTAAATCCATGTTAAAAGTTCAGCATCACGTGTTTTTAAATAATGATGCTCATTAAAGCTGAGTAATTGCAAACGACCATCTACCCAACGCAGTGTTGTGACGCTAGCGTTAGCAATCGACCAATTCAACGCAAAAATCTGTTTCGCATTCAGCCCCAAGACTTTGCCCACAGCCACAGAAATGACTCCACCTGAGCTAAATACTACGGCTTGCTTGTATCCTGTTACATCAATGTTGGCACAAAGGTTTTGCAAAGCCGTTTCGACGCGGGTCTGAAAGGCTAACCATGTTTCATGATATTCATGGTCATATTGCTCTCCAATCCAGCGGTCAATCGCGCCATCAAAAATTTTAGCCAGATAGGCACGTGGATTGGTAACTTGAGCGACATCTTGCTTCAATAATTCAGGTTGATTAAAACGCGGCTCGTACTGAGCAAACACATGCTGATGATCAAACTCATTCCAAGCAGACTCTATTTGCACCACAATGTCTTGAAAACTCTGAGCCAAAGCCAACTGCGCGGTTTGTTGATGACGCTGCATTGACCCTGCAATCACAAGCGGAGTATGTTTTAGTGTTGATTGAAAGAAATCACCCACCACCTGTGCTTGCTGCTCACCTTTGGCAGATAGTTGATCATAGCTTGCAGCTCCAAACGAGGCTTGCCCATGTCGCACTAAATAAATCGTGCTCATCGTTTTAAAATATCCTGTAATTTTGCTGCATATTCAGGGATCAACTGCTGTGCTTCTACATTATTTTCTGCGATGAGTTTTAATGCTCGAATATGTAAAGCATGGATCAGAATCCAAAAATCTTTAAAAGCTGGATTATCGGTTTGCTGATGGTAATAACGATAATAAATTTGCTGAGCAATCACGGCTAAACGGAATAAACCAAACACTTCATAAAATGCCCAGTTGTCAGGCTTCAACCCTGTTTTTGCCAAATAGTAATCGACCACTTGCTGACGTGTCAGCATGCCTCTTAGATTGGTAGGTTGACGGCGGCTGGATTTCATCAGTGCGTCATCGTCATCTTGAATCCAGTAGGCGAGGGCACTGCCCAAATCCATTAAGGGATCACCCAACGTTGCCATTTCCCAATCCAATACACCAATCACTTTCATTGGCTGCTGTGGATCTAAAATAACATTATCAAAGCGCCAATCATTATGAATCACACAAGTTTTAGAGTCGGTAGGGATGTACTCTTGTAGCCACTGACGTACAAAAGCAAAATCAGGCACATTCGGCGTTAATGCTTTTTGATAACGTGTATCCCAGCCTTCAACCTGACGGCGGCAATAACCTTCGCCCTTGCCAAGTTTTTCCAGATCTGTACCTTGATAAGGCACTTGATGCAATTCAATCAATTTATCCAAAACATTGAGACAAAGCTGCTGCACCTGTGGCTCATCCAGTTGTAATTCTTTAGGCAAATTGGCACGTGGAATAATGCCCTCAATTCGCTTCATCACATAGAAATCACAGCCAATGACATGTTCGTCTTGGCACAATGCAAGCATTTCAGGCAGGACAGGGTAGAATGGTGCAAGATGTTTCTGCACGTTGTATTCACGTACCATGTCATGTGCTGATTTGGCCTTAGTTCCCTTAGGAGGACGACGCAAAATCAAATCGACATTGTCATATTCAAGACGATAGGTCCAATTCGATGCGCCTCCTGAATATTGGGTTACCTGTGCTTGACCTTGCAAGATGATACTCTGATCTTTCAACCACCTTTCAACCGCCGAAATATCCAGTTCTTCACCGTGACGAACTTGCCCACCCACATCAATTACTGTCATTTGCTTATATCCTTATCCGCGACCATAACCACGTTTTTTTAACTCTAATTTAGCAATCATGCCTTTATGCACTTCGTCAGGTCCATCGGCTAAACGTAAACTACGCGCTTGATTAAAGAATGCGGTCAGTGGAGTATCTCGTGACACACCCTCACCACCGTGAATCTGAATCGCCATATCGACGACATTTTGCAACACAGTTGGCGCAACCACTTTGATCGCTGAAATCTCGGTTAACGCCGCCATATTCCCCAAAGTATCCATCTTGTAAGCTGCATACAGGGTCAATAACCGAGCTTGGTCGATTTGCACGCGTGCTTCAGCGACACGTTCCAAGTTACCCCCGAGTTTAAGAATTTCTTTCCCAAAGGCTTTACGTGACATGCCTCGATCAATCATCAACTCTAGCGCTTTTTCTGCTGCGCCTATACAACGCATACAGTGATGAATACGTCCAGGTCCTAAACGCCCTTGGGCAATCTCAAAACCTTGTCCTGCACCGCCGATAAAGTTACTGACAGGCACACGTACATTGTCAAAATTGACCTGCCCATGACCATGTGGTGCATCGTAATCCCCAAAAACTGGAAGCATTCGCTCAATGCTGACACCTTGTGTATCAATGGGTACCAGTACCATTGAATGTTGATGATGACGATCTTTGCTTGGATCTGGCGTATAGGCCATGAAAATAATCACTTTGGCATTTGGATCACCTAAACCTGACGACCACCATTTACGACCATTCAGGACGATTTCATCACCATCAATCACAGCCGTTGCTTGCATATTGGTGGCATCACTCGATGCAACCGCAGGTTCAGTCATACAGAACACTGAACGAATTTCAGCATTCAACAGCGGATGCAACCATTGTTGTTTCTGCGCTTCACTACCATAGCGCCATAACACTTCCATATTGCCGCTATCGGGTGCATTACAGTTAAAAACGGTCGGCGCAAGTAAGCTGCGTCCTGTGAGTTCGGCAATATGTGCGTATTCCTGCACAGATAAACCTGCGCCGAGTTCCGCATCAGGCAAAAACATATTCCATAAGCCAGCTGCTTTGGCTTTCGCTTTGAGTTGTTCAAGTTGTGCTGGCCATTGCCATTTGGTCCAATCACCATCGACATTTAAACGATGTGTTTCATCCCAAAATGCTTTTTCTATTGGTTCTATTTCTTGTTGAATAAAGGTTTGTGTTCGTGCAATAAAATCCTGTGCGCGTTCGGATAATGCAAACATCATCATTTCCCTCAATGTAAAATGTGGCGAATATTGATTCGCTGCTTTACATCACCATAAGTGAAAATTTATTATGAATGAAATGATTTAATTTTATTCAAAACTATGAATCAGATTCATAATAGTCATCCACTCGAAGTGGGCAATTTTCATCGTATTGATATTAATTTATACCCACTTTTCATCGCGATTTTTGAACAAAAAAGCATTTCCAAAGCGGCGCAATTACTCTGTATCAGCCAATCTGCGGTTAGCCATGCATTACAGCGATTACGTACACAACTACAAGATGAACTGTTTGTTCGCAGCGGACAAAAAATGCTGCCAACGCCGTATGCTGAGCAAATTTATCAACCGATTCAAAATGCGCTGCTCACGATTCAGAATATTGCAATTCCACAGCAAGACTTTGTACCAAGCATGCTGCAAAGCATTAAAATTGCCATACATGATGAAATTGAACCAATTATTTTTCCGCAATTAGTTCATCATTTCAGCCAACTCAATCTTGATATTCAATTTCTGAGTTCTAAGTTGGATCGTAAAAATATGCTGGCTGATTTATCAGCTCAACAAATTGATTTTGTAATTGATCTGGTGCAACCGTATCAAGCCAATTTACAGTTTGAAAACTTAATTGATGATCATTTTGTGGTGTGTACACAGCAAATGCAGATGGATTTATCACACTATCTCTCCGCACCACATATCGGTGTATCATCAAGGCGCACAGGCTTATTGCTTGAAGATATTTATCTCAATCGTCAGCAACTGTCGCGGCAAATTTTCTTGCGTTGTCAGCATTATTCCACTGCGCTACAAGTGCTTGCTCAATACCCCGATGCAATTCTGACCATTCCACATAGTATTCTTAAACATCTGCATTATGCAGAAAATTTAAATATTCATCCGCTACCCATCGAATTACCTAAAATTAAGATGGGCATGTACTGGCATGACACCGTTCGGCACAATCCTCGCCATCAGTTTCTTCGAAACGAAATTTTGAAAGTTTTTGAGCCAACCAATTTAGCGCATTAAAACGCTAAACTTGGTTTTAGTTCGAATGAAGAAGAGCTTTAATGCGTTGTAATGCTTAGCTCATCATCACAATTCATCAAATACACTTTAGAAATTATCAGGCGAAGAATATAGATAACTGCCATTGCAAAAACGATATAGCCAATATCAGCAAATAAAAAAGGAATCGAAAACAGGATCAATACAGTAATTGGATAAACCCAACGCCCCCATCCTGATAAATAAAACGCCTCATAAAACAGCCAAATATAAGTACTATATATCGCCAAACTGGCCGCAATAATTAATCCCATCATTTGGCTTGAAATATGTGCATTTTGTGTTGAAACATCAACCGCGGCAGCTAAAGCAGCACCTAATACAGCAATACTGATAAAGATAAAAAAGTGGCCATAGCCCCATAAAAACGGCTGCACACCACGGCGTTGATGGTGATGATGACTACGATCAAAATAGACCCACCACATCGCAAACATCATCAATAAACCGCCAATAATTAAAAATACTTCTTGATAATTGATCACACGATTCGAAAAGGCTTCCTGTGTAGCGGCAAAACTGCCAATAATGGATTCGCCTAATACAATAATGGTCAGTAGCCCATAACGTTCGACAATATGATGTGGATGCCATGGCGTGGCGGCATGCTTTTCCGCATAAAAAGGAACGGCTAATTCAAAAAAGACCAGTATAAGAAATAACCACGTGGTCATGTGAATAGAGCTAAAATTACCAACCAGCCAACCTAACTGAACCAACACTATACCGATTGCATAACGATAAGCAGTCACTTTGCGCTCGGGATCATGCTTTGCCACACGTATCCATTGAGTGACTAAAGCCAATCGCATAATCACATAACCAATGATAATCACATCGAAATTGTGTTGTTGAAAAACGGCTGGAATCCCAGCTGCCATCACTAATGACCCCGCGATTTGCACAAAAGTAAGACAACGATAAAGCGTGTCATCATTGTCATACGCGGAAGCAAACCACGTAAAATTCATCCATGCCCACCACAGAGCAAAAAACACCATACAATAGGTCGGCAGAGCATGCCATAAGTGCCCTTCAATCATGGCATGATGTAGTTGCTGCCCAGCAGTCGCAATGGCAACAACAAAAATAAGGTCAAATAAAAGCTCTAACGGGGTAGCAGCACGATGTGCTTCTTCAGGGTCACGAGGGGCAAACAATTTCAGGGGTTTATTTAGTATTTTTTCAACACTCATTTCTTATTTCTCAAAACAAAATAAAGCTCTTCAGGTATAACTTAATCGATCTGGGCTGTTTTACCTATTGTCCTGATCATACAAAAATCATGTTTAAAATTTATGCGTTGAACATTTGCTTAAATCACTTATTTGTGTAATTCTACGCACATATTTGGATGTCACCATCCATACAGAATTTGTTGACAAGGGGAGTAGCCTCCTCCAAACCTAAGAGATCCAATACTTAGGTGTCAGAGCTTCGTCATTACACTTTGCAAAAAGTCGGACTCTGAGCATCACAATCATTTGTGATGTAGGCAAGACCTTGATCATGTTGAAACAGATGTATTAATTCATCTGGCAACTGGTCAAGGTTTTTTTATGTCCATTTGCCAGATAGGGAGTTGTGATGGAAACTATCGGCAATTTATGGCTGTATGTTGCGTTCTTTGGCATTGTCATTGTCATGCTATTGATCGACTTTTTAGGCTTTAAACAAAAGCAAAACCAAGATGTTCCAATTAAGCAGGCGGCGTATTGGAGTATTGCTTGGGTCACAGTTGCCATGCTCTTTGGCGGTGGTTTGTGGTTCTACCTCCAGCAAACACTGGGTGCGACCATAGCGAACCAAAAAACCATGGAATACTTCGCAGGTTATCTACTCGAAAAATCACTTGCGATTGATAACGTCTTTGTTTGGCTGATGATTTTCGCTGCATTTGCGATTCCACCCGCGCTACAACGTAAAATTTTACTTTACGGCGTACTTGGGGCAATCATTCTAAGAACTATCTTTATCTTTATCGGCGCTTGGTTTGTTCAAGAGTTTTCTTGGGTGCTGTATATCTTCGGCGCATTCTTGGTCTATACAGGCTTTAAGTTCCTCAAAGGACAAGATGAAGAAACCAATATCGAAGATATTAAATTGTTGAAATGGCTACGCAAACATATGCGTATTACGCCAAAACTAGAAGGCAATAAATTCTTCATTCGCCAAAATGGTGTACTTTGGGCAACGCCTTTATTCTTGGTATTAATCCTTGTTGAAGCTTCAGATGTAATTTTTGCTGTTGACTCCATCCCTGCGATTTTTGCTGTTACCAGTGACCCGTTTATTGTTTTAACCGCAAACTTAATGGCGATCTTGGGTCTCCGTGCAATGTTCTTCTTGCTCGCAGGTGCAGCAACCAAGATGCATTATTTACCGTATGGTTTGGGGATTATCTTATTGTTCATCGGTGCGAAAATGTTATTGCTCGATGTGTTCCACATGCCGATTTGGATTTCACTCGGTTTTATTGTCCTTGTGCTCAGTATTACGGCTTATCTCTCTATACGTCATAACAAGCGTCAAGCGCAATAATCACAAAGCATTTAAAAAAGGGTCTTCAATGAAGGCCCTTTTTTATGTGTTGATCAATCATTCAACCCGAAATCAAATGAATTGATTTAAATAATGACTCACATTTATACACGTTTTAAGCACTTAAAATAGGCGAATAATCCAGTAACTTTGGCAAAATCAGGTACAATCAACCGAAAAAAGTAAAATTGTAGGTTGTTATGACTTTGGCTACTCCTATCACGGTGATTCGTGGTCGCTTCTTAGATATTCAAAACACTGTTTCTCAAGCCGCTGAAATTACCGATCAAGTTCGCTATCTCGAAGATGGTATCATGATCACTGAACAAGGTAAGATTCGTTGGTTTGGCGCTTGGGAAGATGCTCAGTCTGAACTACCTACAAACGTTGAAATTCAGCATTATCCAGATCAATTGATCATTCCTGGCATGATTGATACGCATATCCATTTTCCACAAACTGAAATGGTCGGTGCATACGGCGAACAGCTGCTCAGTTGGTTAAATACATATACCTTTCCAACAGAAATCCAATTTCAAGACAAAGCTTATGCGCAAGAAATCGCTAAATTTTTTGTGAATGAATTACTCAAAAATGGAACAACAACCGCACTGGTATTCTGTACGGTTCATCCAGAATCAGTCGATGCCCTGTTTGAAGCTGCACAACAGCACCAAATGCGTTTAATCGCAGGTAAAGTGATGATGGATCGTCATGCACCTGAAGCGCTGTGTGATACCGCAGCAAGCGCTTACGACGACTCTAAAGCACTGATTGAGAAGTGGCATGGTCAAGGACGTGCCTTGTATGCAATTACACCTCGTTTTGCACCTACCTCAACCCCAGAACAACTCAAAAAAGCAGGGCAGCTCAAAGCACAATTCCCAGATGTCTATGTGCACACCCATTTAAGTGAAAATAAAGATGAAATCGCTTGGGTGAAAGATTTATTCCCCGAACAAAAAGGCTATCTCGATGTCTATCACCATTATGGCTTAACTGGACAACGTTCGGTCTTCGCACATTGCATTCATTTGGAAGATGCTGAATGGCAGTGCATGCATGATACGGACTCAGCAATCGCATTCTGTCCGACCTCAAACTTATTCCTAGGCAGCGGTTTATTTCCATTGAAAAAGACTTGGGAGCAAAAAGTTAAAGTTGGCTTGGGTACAGATATTGGGGCAGGGACGTCTTTCAGTCTCTTACAAACGGTAAATGAGGCTTATAAAGTCCAGCAACTGCAAGGGGACAAACTCTCTGCTTTTGAATCCTTATATCATGCCACTTTAGGTGGCGCGAAAGCCTTAGACTTAGATGATAAGTTAGGGAACTTTAATATCGGTAAAGAAGCTGATTTTGTAGTGCTCAACCTCAAAGCAACAGCTTTGCAACAACTGCGTCAGTCACGCTCAAAGTCGATTGATGATAGCTTATTTGCACTATTTACCATGGGTGATGACCGTAATATTGAGGCAACTTATATTTATGGACAAAAAGCATATAGTGCCCACTAAACAAACGTCCAAACAAAGACTTGAGTGGGTGTTGTTGGTTTTAGGCTGTGCTGTTCTTTTGAAACGTGACAGCCGTCAGCCGAAAAATGATACATTTTCTGCACCATCAAAAGGTGCATGAAATGTGATTTTGTTTTAAAATTCTCACATTAACTCAAGATTTCGAGGTGTTGCTGGTCAACACCTTTTTTATTTTTCCTGTTTTTAAGTTTTAGGACTCCATCGATGACTGTTGCAATGCGCGTAATGATTTCCAGTGAAGAGATCCAAGCCAAAGTGAAAGAACTCGGCGATAAAATCAACGCACACTATGCTCAAAGTGATAAAGAACTGGTATTGATTGGCTTATTGCGCGGTTCAGTCATTTTCATGGCAGATTTGTGTCGTGCCATTGAAAAACCACATGAACTCGATTTTATGACTGTATCTAGCTATGTAAACGGTACAACTGTTTCTTCACGTGATGTTAAAATTTTAAAAGATCTTGATGGTCAAATTCGAGGTAAAGATGTTCTCGTCGTTGAAGATATTATCGATTCAGGACGGACATTAAGTAAAGTGATGGAAATTCTGCAAACCCGTAATCCAAATTCAATTGAATTATGTACCTTGGTCAGCAAACCATCACGCCGTGAAATTAATTTAGATGTAAAATTTCTTGGTTTTGAAGTTGAAGACCGCTTTATCGTTGGTTACGGCCTCGACTTTGATCAAAAATATCGTCATCTACCATTTATTGGTGAGATTGGTCTTTGAGGGCTTTTGACATCTCTCGCAAATTGAATCTTTAAATAAATTTTTGGGGTTTATATTTTGCTAAGATGTCAGTTGTAATCAAGGTGCTGCAAAGCACCTTTTTTTGTTGGAAAAGTTATTTAACTTGACTCAAGTTGCACAAAAATACGACATAAGTGGAAAATCCACTACAGACAAAAGTAAGCTCTATCAAGCAGGATAACAATAAATACCATTGTGAAAACAAGGAGAAAAGACAATGTGGTCTCTAATTGTGGCAATTGTAGTTGGTTTTTTTGCGGGCTTAATTGCACGTGCTTTACATCCTGGAGATGATAAAGCAGGTTTCATCGTAACAACCTTATTAGGGATAGCTGGTTCATTACTTGCCACCTATGGTGGTCGATTACTCGGTTTATATGGAGAGAATTCAGCGGCTGGTTTTATTGCGTCAGTCATCGGTGCCGTTATTATTCTATTTATCTACAACCTTGTAACCAAGAAAAGTTAATCTCAGTAAAACTCCCAATTCATCGTTAATCAATGAATTGGGAGAATTTTTATAATTCTAATTCTTTCCAAATCATTTGGATTTCTTCAGCACTACGACCACCGACCATTTTTAAGCCATTGCCAAAAATTAAGGTTGGTGTGCCTTGTACCCCCAATTTACGACCTAATTCTAAGTTACGATCAATTGGATTTGCACAAGTTTTGGCTTTGGGCTGAACATTTTTTTGCAATAGATTCTTCCATGCATATGCAGGATTTGCTTCACACCAAACTTGTTTAGACACGGCAATTGACTGTGTTTTTAATGGATAAATGAAGGTGTAAATAGTGACATCATTTAGCTTATCTAGCTCTGCCTCTAGTTTTTTACAATACGGGCAATTAGGGTCAGAGAAAATTGCCAATTGTCTTTTGCCATTGCCTTTCACTGTTTTAATGGCATCTTTGAGAGGAAGTTGCTTCCAATCAATTGAATTCTGCTTTAACACTAAATCTTTAGTCAGATTCTTTTGATCTTTAAGACGAACCATTGATCCGATGAACATATGCTCGGCATTTTCATCTAAATAAATGATCTGATTATCGAGATTGGCACTATATAAACCAGACATTTCAGTAGGCTGAATATTGGTAACTTGAATATTGGGATATTGTTTACTCAAATTGCTTTTTAATGTTTCCACATTTGCAAAGCTGAAAGCAGAGACGCAGCCTAACAGTGAAAAAATCCCAATTTTCTTTAACATGACGCAAACTCAATTTTAAAATCAGCGGCTATTGTAATCACTCAGATTTATTGAGGCTGCAAAGCTTACGGAGTCACAACCAAAATCAAACCAATCGCCCCATGTTTCACGTGGAACGTTCTATTCATTTCAATCAATTTGATGGAGTTCTCAAGTTAAAGCATATTTTAAGTAAAAAGCTGACAATTTTTATCACATCACATTGAAATTATTACTATAAATTTAAAACCAAGTAGATCGTACAGTTGATCTTTGGAATAATCTCATCGAAATTAAATCATCTCTCTAAACCAAAGATTCATAGCAGCGTAATCACCAATTTTGTCATATTGCGCTGCTTCATTTTTAAGAAACAAGGATATGTTCTCTTAAATCTGTGTTTTTAGTTTCATCCAACTTAATTGCAATTCTAAATGCTTTAAATAATCTGGGTATATCAATGTACAATGCTGAATTATTAGAAGAAGCCAAAACCTTTATGTTCCATATGCTCACTAAAGTTGTGGAATATGGTGGCTCTGATTTATTTATAACCGCTGATTTTCCGCCGAGTATTAAATTACAAGGATTAATGCGACCTTTGGGGCAGCAGGCTCTAACAGCTGATAAAACCAAATTATTTGCTTATAGTTTAATGAATGAAAAGCAAAGACAAGAATTTGAAAATGAATGGGAATGTAATTTCGCCATTAATGTTCCCAATGTTTCACGTTTCCGCGTCAATGTATTCAAACAACAACTTCAAATCGGGATGGTCATTCGTACCATTACCTCTGAAATTCCAACCTTTCAAAAGCTAAAACTACCTGACTCACTTAAAAATGTGATCATGGAAAAACGTGGTTTAGTGCTGGTCGTTGGTGGTACTGGCTCAGGTAAGTCAACCTCTTTAGCAGCCATGATTGATCATCGCAATGAGAATTCAGCAGGCCATATCATCACCGTTGAAGACCCTGTTGAATATGTACACAAACACAAAAAATCGATGATTACGCATCGTGAGGTTGGCGTTGATTGCCACTCATGGCATCACGCTTTGAAAAACACCTTACGCCAAGCGCCTGATGTCATTCTGATTGGAGAGATCCGCGATACTGAAACCATGGAACATGCGATTGCTTTTGCGGAAACAGGACATCTCTGTTTAGGGACTTTACACGCAAATAATGCCAACCAAGCCTTAGACCGTATTATTAACTTCTTCCCAGAAGAGCGCCGTAATCAATTGCTGATGGATTTATCATCCAATATGAAAGCCATTATTTCACAGCGCTTAGTTCGTACTGAGGATGGTAAAGGTCGTCGTGCAGCAATTGAGATTCTACTCAATACACCATTGATTGCAGATAATATTCTAAAAGGACAATTCCATGTGCTTAAAGAAATTATGAGCAAATCACGTGAATTGGGTATGCAAACGTTTGATCAGGCCCTATTTGATCTCTATAACGAAGGCGCGATTAGCTATGATGAGGCGCTGCGAAATGCAGATTCAGTCAATGAATTACGCTTACAAATCAAATTGAAAAGTAACCGCCAAGAGGGTGTACCTCCCGCTGCAACTGCACTCAACATGGTAAAGGAAGAAGAAAAAGCTGAAGAGCAAGAAGAGGCTTAAATATAAAAAGGCGTAGGTTTGAGTAAAATCTACGCTTGTTTATAAATTTTCATTTGATTTTAAAACCACGCCATTCACCAATCACAGCATGTCGTTCATTTTCATAAGAGACAGCAAGGTGAGATACTAAACGGCATTGATCACATTGGAATGCAAAATGATGAAACTCATTAGAGTTTAATCCTGTACTCCAATTTTGACCACAAGATGGGCAGAGCCGTGTATCTTCATTTTTCCTGCGTCCCCAATAACATTGAAGATAATAATAGGTAGCTATACCAGTCACTTCTTCAACATATTTACAAATTTTTTGACCAGCTTTTGACAATTAATTATCTGGGGTTGCCAATTGTTTATAGGCTACTTTTTCCAAAGCACCACTATTTATCCAAGCTTGATCACAGTTTTTATATTCTTGTTGCCAAAAATATATTTCTTCTCGTTGTTGATGCTCCCCGAAAGAAGAAAAATCGGAATTGGGTGACCGTTATCCCCCCGACATACGGGTGATTGCCAATCATCCATATGAGTATAGAGATAAAGGAAACTAACATTTTTCCAATGGGTATTTTGTTCTGGAACATCATCATCAATACATTCCCATGATGGTTCGCAACTAAAGAACTCAATAACGCGTTTCAGTCGTTCAATGCCATATTTGCAATGATATTCTTTCAGATTTGCATTAATACCTTGCAAATGAATATACGAACACATTAGTCCATCTTGTACGATTAAAAAATTCTCACCGCATACCTGTCGATTATGAAATAAAGAGGAAATATAATCTTCGACTATCCATTCTGCATCCTCTCGACTTGTTTTTGTAATGGGTCCAAAAATTACTTTATAAGCAATCATTTCTAACTCATTAACTAAACTCTATCCCAAAGATGGATTTATTTAGATACTTTATAAAATAAATCTGTTGTTATAAATTAAGCATCTATTGTAAATTTCTTTTTTAAAGCATGCCAATAACTAGAAAGTTTTTTCTTCAAACTGATAATAAACTCTTTAAAACCAACTTCCTTTTTATCTTGTTGCTTTAATCGCTCTTGCAAACGCTTTTCTTTTTCTTGAATTTCAGCCAGTCTTTTATCCTTGGCTTCTTGCTCTTCCTTTAATTTATCTGCCACTGTTTTACCAACACCCTTACATGGCTTAGATTGAAAGACTACTGTTCCATTTTCACGGCATTGATAAATCTCTGTTTTAGAATTAGTGAATGTTGAAAACATCAAGAAGCATGTCCCTAAAATCAAATGATTCAATGTATATAACCTAATATTCATAAAGTTTTATTAGTTTCCAAATTATTGTTTTAAATTATATTAATCAAAATTAAAAAGTAAATTAAAATTATTAATATTATATAAATTAAAAAAACCAGTTTCAGTTTAAATAAAAAGCACTAAAAGAAATTTCCTTTAATGCTTATAATGTTAAGCTTCTAAATTATTTAAATTTATTTACCAATACAAAATGAACCAAAAATCTTCCCTAATAGATCATCAGCACTGAAATCACCTGTAATTTCGCCCAAGGCATTTTGTGCCAAACGCAATGATTCAGCGACCAGCTCACCCGCGTTAAATACAACGAGTTGCTCACGTGCCTCTGCTAAATAACGCTGAGTACGCTTCATTGCGTCTAAATGACGAGTTCTCGCAATAAAGGTGTCTTCCTCAGGCTGAAAGCCTGCATGCGCTGTAATCGCATCTATAAGCGCCTGAACACCCATATCCTGTTTAGCAGACACACTGATATGAC
>NZ_DJLC01000134.1:0-21378 GCF_002434875.1 Acinetobacter sp. UBA6526
AAGGGAAGCAAAAGCTTCCCTTTTTTTACTCACTATTTTATTGAACTAACTTGATTCGATTGGTATTTGGTACCGTAAGCGGAGAGTTTTGAGTAACATATTTTTCCAATGCATCAATATCTTGACCGCCACCAATTGGGTTCTTACCATCTTTTAGAACAGTAAAGTTATCACCGCCATCTGCAAGGAAGCTATTTACGGTCACACGATAAACTTTTGTATCAACAAGTGGTTGTCCTGCGACCATGACAAGACTTGCACGCGGTGATACAGAACTATCTTTGTTGTAAGAATATCTAAACTCTTTCGATGGTTGCAAGATGCGGACAGTTGCTGCATTCGCGCCAGACCATTGTTGTTCTAATACATCTCGAATTTGTTTGCCCGTAAGGCTTAAAGTCACTAATGAATTACCAAATGGTTGTACCGTAAATACATCGCCGAATGTGATTTGATTATTGGTGTTAATGAGTAGATCAGCACGTACACCCCCTGGATTCATTAAGGTGAAATCAGAACCTTGATCACTAGCAGCTAATGCAGCGGCTTGTTGGGCATCCGCAATCAGATTCCCTAATGCACTTTCGCCACTTTCAGTTGCAGTACGGCTAATTACACTGTTCGCAGTACCCACAACGCGAGCAGAGATAGTCGTTACTGCTTGGCGATATTTATCAAGTATGGCTTCGATGCTCGGCGTTTTATTGAATTTTTCATAAAGATTAGTCAAATTTACCGTATTTGAACCAGAGGTATACGCTTCACTTTGAACAGGAACTTGAGAGGCATCTTTTTTGATCACATCCCCTGTTTTACCATCCAATTCTAGTTGAATATTGGTAATTGCTGTACCGTATTGACCAGCGGAAGTGAGTAAAAATGGTTTTTGCGGATTTTTGGTTGCGTAATCGCAGATATAAGACTGATGTGTGTGACCAGACACAACAACATCTATAGCTGGGTCTAAGCGATCTAAAATTCCCAATAGTGGCCCACTTAATCCATCACATGTTTTGCTATTAAACTTGGTACTTGGCGCAACCCCTTCATGCACCACAACGACAATGGCTTCAATACCTTGTTTTTTTAACTCGGGAACTAAAGCATTGACTGTATCGGCTTCATCATGAAAATCAACATCCTTAATACCCGCAGCAGAGACGATGCTGGGTGTTGCTTTTAAAGTCATACCGATAAATGCAACTGGTATGCCACCATAGGTTTTGACTTTATATGCAGGAAATAATGTTTTACTTGGATCTGCTTTCATCGAAACGTTGGCAGCCAAAAAGTTGAATTTTGCACCCTCAAAGTTTGGGTTGATTTGACATGGTTTAGCACTGGTATATTGCTCACATCCACCATTTTGTAAACGACGTAATTCATCTGCACCACGGTCAAACTCATGATTCCCTACAGCATTGAAATCAATATGAATATCATTCATGGTTTCAATGGTTGGTTCGTCTAGGAATAGCGATGAGGTGAGGGGTGACGCACTAATTAAATCACCAGCAGAAACGACAGCATTATTTGGATATTTAGCACGGAGTTTATTTATTGCATCGGCAAAATAACTTACCCCACCAACAGGGATTCGTACTGATTTACTGGTATCTGTTGGATCTTCTGCTTCAATATAGCGTTTTGGTGGTTCTAAGTTTCCATGAAAGTCATTGAATGCAAGGATGTTAATGCTTTGATTTTGGCGTTCAGCAACAGGTGGTTGATTGCTATTATCAGCGTTATTGTCGTTGCATGCCGTTAAAGCTAAAAGCATTAAACATAATGCTTTTGTTTTGAATATTGTTTGCAGAGTCATATTTTTATCAACTGGTATAAGATTGTTTTTAAAAATAAAGTGTTCGTATGAATCTTTGATGAAAAAAATGCATGACAGCTACTCGTGAATGCTGTCTGAAGAAATGATGAATCATGCTTAAATTTTGTATAAATTTTATTCTTTTAATGGTGTTAATCTTCTGATTTACAGACTATTATTGGCAAAGATTTAAACAATCAGTCATGGAATGTTTTGAAATGGATTTGATACAAGCCAATGGTCAGCCTCGTTATGGGCGTTTTGACCACGTACCATCACGAATAAATCTAGATGACTATATTTATAAAACACCTTATGGTCAGATACTCAAAGGTTGGCGTAAACAACTTAAATATAAAAAATTTAAATTTTGTGGCTTACAGCATGAGCATTTCAGTATTGGCATCGCGATTGTCGATCTATCATGGGCAGGGCATGGTTTTTTCTATGTCTATGACCATCTCGCTAAAAAAGTAATTGAATGGAATGCAATTCAACCGCTTGCTATGAAAACGCAACTGGATGAACAACCATTATTTAGTCAAAGTTATTTCAAAAAGTCAGCTTATCAATTCGATATGCAACATGCCAATGGCGTGCGTTATATTCAAGTAACTAAGCATGGTGAAATTCAGTTAAAAGCACGGATTTTTTGTGCGGGTACGGATGCCTTAAGTTTATGTAGCCCGACAGGTATTAATGGTTGGACTTATACTCAAAAGCAAACCACATTGGCGGTTGAAGGGTTCTTTATTAGCCCAGATCGACAACAGATTGAATTTAATGCTCATAGCCTTGCAGCACTGGATGATACTTGTGGTTTTCTGCGACCTGAGACGGCTTGGTTCTGGTTGTCTTGCCAGTTCCGTGATGCGCAAGATCGCCGTATTGGTATCAATCTGGCATCAGGTGTGAATGAAAGTTTTGGTAATGAAAATGCGCTGTGGGTCAATGGACGTTTGTATCCACTGACGGATGTTCTATTTGAACAACAAAGTGAAATGACATGGTCGATTCGTTCTTTAGGTGGATGTTTGAATTTGATGGTGGAAACAGGTTGGTGTCGTTTTGAGAATATTAACTTACGTCTCATCGGCAGCCAGTTTAATCAATGGCAAGCGAAAGTCAGCGGTACGATTGTGCATGAACAGGTTGAAGTGGTGTCATTAGATAATGAATATGGCTTATTAGAACAGCATTATGCGAAGTGGTGAGTAAACAAATAAAAATTTCCTCTAGCCCCTCTTTAAAAAAGAGGGGAACTAGAATGCTTAACCGAGTGGTATTACTGATATAGAGGGAATTTTATTTTAGGTAAGTTAAAGTCCTGCTTGCCAAAAAGCTTCACCCGCAGCAATTGGGTCATTGGTCTTGGCTAAAGTATCAATCCAAACATCATATTGACGAATAACAGGATGTTGATTTGGGTGAAAATCTTTTTTAAACCAGTCACTGTATTGCGCTCTTTTCGCAGTCAAAATACCGTTACGACCAAAGAACCACGGCAAGCCTTTACGAGCCATATCAAAACGTTGTCTCAAGCTAAAACCATCGGTTTTGAGCATCACATCAGTACGATATAGAGTAAAACCAAACATCATCACTGTGGTAAAGACCAAGGCAAAGCGACGGGTCGCTTCTGGGACTTCACCGACTTCGCGCATCACATCAAAAGCCACGTCGCGATGCTCCATTTCCTCAATCGCGTGCCAAGCGAATAGTGCTCTTACATAAGGATCAGCCTCAGCCAAAGTTTCTTTTTTACTATAAAAAGTATCTGCCATCAGTGCAGTTAAATGCTCGGCTGCTGCGGTCATGGCAATGTTGTATTGAGCCGAACGATTTTTTAATTCAAATCTAAAAATCTTTTTCAAACGCGTGGTGAACTGATCAACAGGCATGCCTTGCTCTTTCATGATCTGATTCATTTTGTCGTGTGCAATACCATGCTGCGCTTCCTGACGAATGAAGTCAGCGACACGTTCCTGTAACTCAGGATCATTAATTTTGTCGCGGAATAAACGCACGCACTCAATAAAATAGCGTTCGCCATCAGGAAAGGTGAGACTTAATGCATCAAACATACGTGTGCGGAAAGGATCACCGCCAAACCAAAAGCGAGGTGCTTGATCGAGGTGAAAATCTAATTTGGTTCTTACAATTGGATCAACTTGATAGGAAACATGTGCATTCATCTTTGCTATTCCTTGTCTTTTTCATGAACTCAGTATGAAAAAAGTTCAACAAAATGTTTTGACAGTTACAGCCAAGTTTTATACAAATAACGACATATCAGGGATGAGATTGGCGTATGTCAGTTAAAATTATAATTGGATATTTGCGGCTATTTAATCGCGTTTTACAACAAGAACAAATTGATTTGTCAAAAGTTGTTTCGCCTGAGCTTTGGCATGCTTTCCAAAACTGTCTAGAAAACCCTGATGAACAAGACTTTGACGTTGAGCGTTATGCTTTATTGTTACAAGCTGCTCAACCACATTTCACACGGCCAATTACGTTGGTTCTAGCTGAACATGCTAATTTGCAAGATTTAGGATTGATGGGTTATTTGGCATCGACTAGTTTTGATTTGCAGCAAGCTTTGCAATTGTTACAACGTTACTATTCTCTGGTGTTCAAACAAACCAATTTAGAACAACTCAATGTTCAGCAACTACCTGAATATATTCAAATCGTTTGGAGTGCATCTTATCCTGACTATCGAGAAATGTATGAGCTTAATTTAGCGTTGATTTTTAAAATTGCTCAGTCGATTGTGTTAGATCATTTAGCACCACCGCAAATGATTCAGTTTGGATATGCACCGCATACATCGCTATATCATTTCGAGCGTTTTTATGGCTGTTCTATTCAAGTTCAATCTGGGCAATATGCGATACGATTTTCCAACCAGATTTTAAAAGCCAAAAGTATTGCTGCGGATCAGCAGCTGAATCAGGTGTTGTCGACACAAGCGCAGCAGTCATTGAGTAGGATTAGCTCGATTGAGATTCAGCAACAACAATTCAGACAAAAGATTTTGACTTATATTGAGCAAGGTTTAGTACAACAAGAAGAAGTGTTGCAGAGTTATGTGGCTAAGCGATTGCATTGTTCTGAAAGAACTTTACAGCGACAACTCAAGATGTATCAGCTTAATTTTCAAGATATTCTGGATCAATATCGTTTGGAGCAAAGTAAGCTGTATTTACAACAAGGAAAATCACTTTCTGAAATTGCGGAACTTTTGAATTATGCGGATCAAAGTGCGTTTGGGCGTGCATTTAAGCGTTGGACAGGGCATACGCCGAAACAGTTTTTAAAATCTCTTTAGATTTTAAATCAGACTGCTAGTCAAACTTTTAATTCATCAGTGAGTTTAACTAAGGTCGTTCAATTGATGAATAATCAGATGGGTTTGATATTTTCCTTACTTTTAAGGATGAAAGTAAAAATCCTCTGTTCGACTGACGTTTCGTCCTGAGCAAATTTTAACGCACTGCTTTGAAATGCAGCGCAATACAAGTTCAACGGGCGACATCCATGTCGCCTGTCACGATAGTAGACTATTGTCTAAATTAAAGCGTTATTAAGAGTAGAGCTTGATCAGTAATTCAAATTTTCTATTGGTTTTTTAAACGTGGATAATTAAATGCGATTGCGAAAATAGCAAAGATAGCCAAAATCCAACAATAGTAAATATGTCCAATTAGCTCAACGGGTGAGAGTTTAGCAATTGAACAAGCAAGTAGAAGTTGAGCGCCGTATGGGATCATTCCTTGCACCACACACGAGAAAATATCAAGCAATGCTGCACTACGTTTAGGATCAACGCCATATTCTTTAGCAACTTCTCGAGCCATATCACCTGAAAGAATGATCGCAACGGTATTATTGGCAACAAATAGGTTGGAAAAGACCACGAGGAAGCTGATTCCAAACTCACCAGCGCGTTGTTTGCCAAATTTAAATAACCGTGTAATTGCGTAAATACGTTGAATTAGCCATTCTAATCCGCCTTCTTTTTGCATCAACGCCGAAAGCCCGCCAAGTAGCATCGAGAGTAATGCAACTTCGAACATGCCAACAAAACCGTCATAGATACTGCTGTTGAGTTTTGCAAGATTAAATTCAGGCAAACTCACTAAACCAATCGCACCAGACAATACGACACCAATCATTAAAACGGCTAAGACATGCAGACGAGTAAATGCAAGAAAAAATACAGCGAGATAAGGCAAAATCAACCAAATATCAAAAGGTTTAGATGCAATCGCATTGGCTTGATGACTCAGTGCAATATAAACCCCGAGTGTGATGATTGCCGCTGGCAATGCGATCCAAACATTGACTTTAAATTTATCTCTTAATTCAACATTTTGACTGCGTGTTGCTGCGATAGTCGTGTCTGAAATCATCGACAAGTTATCACCAAACATTGCACCGCCAACCACAGCACCGATTGCATAGAGCGGGGTAATATCTGTTGCTTGTGAGAAACCAAAGGCGATGGGGGCACAGGCTGCAATCGTTCCCATTGATGTTCCCATTGCGGTTGCAATGAAAGCGGCAATAATAAATAGCATTGGTAAGACATATTCAGCTGAAATCAAAGACAGCCCAAGCTGAACCGTGGCATCTACACTACCAATCGCGCCTGATATGCTTGCAAATGCTCCTGCCAGCATAAACACCATAAACATCAATATGAGATTGGGGTGACTCGCACCTTGTAGAAACTCTTCAATTGCCGCATTTAACTTATGTTTATATAGCAGTAATGCCAAAATGACAGCGGGTATCGCTGCTACAGGAGCTTTGACTTGATAAAACGCAAATTCAGTCCCTATCATTGAATGATATAGACCACTCCCGAGAAAGATGATCAAAAATACCAATAGCGGCAACAAAGCAAGCGCATTGCTTTGCACTTTTTCCTGAGAGTGGGCAGACATAAAAATAAAAAGAAAACTTAGAAATTGCGCGTAGTATAAAGGAGCTTTGCTAATTTCTAAAATGCCGAGATATTCGCTCAAAATTAGGAAGCTTTGATCATTGAGAAAAAATTGAAAATATAGATAAATGTGCAAGTGGGATTGGAAGTCGTCATATTCACTGTTGCAATCACGTCAAACTCTGTTCAATGAACAAAAAATAGCGTTACAATGCAGTGTTTTTGTATGACTACAAACAACTCCTCAATTTATATAAATCAAGGAAAGCATAATCCTATGTCACGTCTTGCCACTCGTTTTGAACAGCTTAAATCTCAGCAACGTAAAGCGCTTGTTTCTTATGTAATGGCAGGTGACCCGCATCCGCAGGTAACAGTTCCTTTGCTTCATCAAATGGTTGAAGCAGGTGTTGATGTGATTGAGCTTGGTCTACCATTTTCAGATCCAATGGCTGATGGTCCTGTGATTGCTTTAGCTGCTGAGCGTGCTTTGGCAGGCGGAACCAATACTTTAGATGCTTTGGATATGGTTAAAGCCTTTCGTGAAAAAGATCAAACGACACCCGTTGTTTTGATGGGATATTTAAATCCTGTTGAAGTGATTGGTTATGAAAAGTTTGTCGCTTATGCGAAAGACTGTGGTGTTGATGGTGTTCTTTTGGTGGATTTACCACCTGAAGAGTCGAAGCAGTTTGGTGAAGTCTTGAAACAAAATGAGATGGATCAAATCTTCTTGCTTGCACCGACATCAACCGACAATCGTATTCAACACGTGGTTGATCAAGCCAGCGGTTTTGTTTACTACGTGTCACTAAAAGGTGTGACAGGTGCAGCAACATTAGATACCTCAGAAGCTGCGGCGCGTATTGCAAAAATTAAATCGAAAACCAATGTTCCTGTAGGTGTTGGTTTTGGGATTAGTGATGCAGCGTCTGCTAAAGCAATGGGTCAAGTTGCTGACGCGGTGATTGTAGGAAGTGCTTTCGTTAAATCTTTTGCAGCATTGCCAGCAGATGAAGCTGTGCAACAGACGGTGAATAAAGTGAAGGAGCTTCGAGCTGCGCTCGATGAGTTAGTATGAGTCAAGAATTAACAGCAGGGAAGGTTCTTAGCCCTTCAACACCTTGGACTGATCGTCAAGTTCCAGGTATTCAAGTTGCTGATGAACAACAGACATTCAAAGCGACGTTTACAGAACCTACGATTGAATGCCCTGAATGCCATGCACTTGTGACACGTACTGCAATGTCATTTAATGCTTACGTTTGCCCTCAGTGCGATGAGCATTTACGTATGCGCGCCCGTGATCGTTTGAACTGGTTCTTTGATCAAGTCAATGGTGAGCTTGGACAAGAGTTTAGTGCAAAAGATCCATTACAGTTTGTGGATAGCCGCCCTTACCCAGATCGTATGCGAGAGGCTCAAGATAAAACGGGTGAAACTGAAGCATTGATTGTCATGCAAGGTTCACTTAAAGGTTTAGATTTGATTGCATGTGCATTTGACTTCGACTTTATGGGCGGGTCAATGGGCACAGTAGTTGGTGATCGTTTTGTACAAGCGGCAGAGCGTGCGATTGCATTACATCAACCATTAATCTGTTTCGCAGCTTCTGGTGGTGCACGTATGCAAGAAGGCATGTTGTCTTTGATGCAAATGGCGCGTACTGCAGCTGCAATCCAAAAAATGAAAGAAGCACGTGTACCTTATTTAGTGGTACTCACTCACCCAGTTTATGGTGGTGTAACTGCGTCATTAGCCATGTTAGGCGATGTACATATTGCTGAACCGAAGGCTATGATTGGCTTTGCTGGTAAGCGAGTGATTGAACAAACGGTACGTGAAAAATTGGAAGAACCATTCCAACGTGCAGAATATTTGCTTGATCATGGTGTGGTCGATCAAATTGTTCATCGTCATGCATTACGTGATACTGTATACAGACTTGTAGCTAAACTGATGAACTTACCTTGAGACAGCACGCACCACATTCTACAGATACATTAACAACATGGCTCGATTATTGGAGCCATGTTCATGTTACAGGGATTGATTTAGGTATAGAACGTGTTATTCCTGTCGCTGAAAAGCTAGGTGTAATGCGACCTAAAGCAAAAGTTTTTACGGTTGCTGGAACCAATGGCAAAGGTTCAACCACAACAACTTTAGCTGCTATTTTAAATGCGCAAGGTTATAAAGTTGGGCTGTATCAATCCCCACACATTTATCGTTTTAATGAGCGAGTTAAACTTGCTGGAATCGAAGTTGATGATCAGCATTTGATTGATGCTTTTGTTTTAGTTGATCAAGCACGCCGTGAATGTGATCTGAGCTTATCTTTCTTTGAAGCAACCACTTTGGCTGCTTTTGTTATTTTTAAGCAACAGCAATGTGATGTGTGGGTACTTGAAGTTGGCTTAGGTGGTCGTTTAGATGTTGTTAATGTGATCGATCCTGATATTGCGGTTATTACCAATATTGGATTGGATCATACTGATTGGTTAGGCGACAGCATTGAAAAGATTGCCTTTGAAAAAGCGGGTATTATTCGTCCCAACATTCCTGTCATTTTTGCTGGTCAACAACAGCTCCCTCAAGCGATTCAAGATAAAGTCACTGACACTCAAGCACAGTTGTATACGCTGAATCGAGATTATTTTTATCAATTAAATGAAGATGGTGAGACGTGGTCTTTTGCTTCTTCTGGTACAACCCTAAAATTACCTGTTGGTCAATTAGCGTTAGATAATATTTCGACAGCAGTCGCAGCGATATTGCTGATCGGCGTTGAAGTGACACAAGCTGCAATCGCAAGCGGAATTTTAAATGCTCGATTGCAGGGTCGTTTTGAAATTCGTCAAATTAAAGATAAAACGGTGATCTTTGATGCGGGCCATAACCCACATGGCGTCGAATTTTTATTGAATCAGTTGCGAAAATTCTTAAAATACAATAAACAGTACACAGAAGTTGTGGCTGTATTTTCCATGTTGGCAGATAAAGATATTGCTTCTGTCACCGATTTACTAAAAACAACAGTAAAAAATTGGTTTATTGCTACTTTAGATGTGCCTAGAGCCGCGCCTATGCCGCAGTTAACAGATGCGCTTCGTGGTGAACAGGTCGATGAGTTTGGCAGCATTCAGCAAGCGTTTGAAACTGCACTGAAGCAAAGCAATAACAATCAATTGATTTTAGTCTGTGGTTCGTTTCATACCTTGGAAGCGGTCTGGGAGTATTTAGAAGAATGTCAATGAATAACAAACAACGTTGGATGGGTGGCGTTGTTTTACTAGGTGGTGGTGTTTTATTGGCAGCATTACTTCTGAAAGGTAATGAAGAAATAGAGCAAGATAAAGCGCAAGCTGAGATTACTCATCCCATTCCCAAAACAGGCTCAACTCCAAAAACAGCACAACCTGCACAAGATAGTGACATGGTTTCATTACAACCTTTAGCGGTTGATGTTGAAACAGAAAAACGTTTACTAGAAGAACAACGTAGATCTCGTGAAAAAGCAGTGGCTGAACAAGAAGCAAGAGCTGCTGAGTTTTTGAAGATGCAACAAGAGGCAGAAGCGGCAGCAGCACGTAAAGCAGCTGAAGAATATGCAGCGTTAAATGCACGCCGAGCAGCTGAGCAAGAAAGTTCAGACAATATTCCACCAGAAGTTGCTGAAGATGATAAGGCTAAAGCACAACGTCTGGCAGAAGAGAAGCGTAAGCAAGACGAAAAGAAAAAGGCTGAACAGCAAAAAGTAGATCAGCAAAAAGCTGATGCGGACAAGAAAGCGACGGAAGAGAAACGTAAAGCAGAAGCTGAGAAAAAGGCTGCTGAAGATAAGCGTAAAGCTGAGGCTGAGAAGAAGGCTGCTGAAGATAAACGTAAAGCTGAGGCTGAGAAGAAGGCTGCTGAAGATAAGCGTAAAGCAGAAGCTGAGAAGAAGGCTGCCGAAGAAAAACGTAAAGCAGAAGCAGATAAAAAAGCTGCTGATGAGAAAAAGCGTAAGGCTGATGAAGCTAAGAAGAAAGCTGAGGCTGATAAAGCGCGTGAGATCATGGAAAGTGGCGATAAGAACTGGATGGTTCAGGTTGCTTTGGCTGCGAATCAAGCCAATGCAGATGCTGTTGTATCAAAGCTACGTGCTAAAGGCTATAAAGTGACAACAAGCCCAACGTCTAAAGGTATCCGTATTATGGTCGGTCCTGCCAAAGACCGTGATATTGCAGATGCGACTCGTAAGAAGATCACAAGCGATGAAAGTTTAAATATGAAGTCAGCGTGGGTAATTGATTGGGTTCCACTTGATCAACGTTAAATGAAACCCTTGCCTAAACTTTGATTTAAGATGGATTCGACAGTTGCTGTTGAATCCATTTTACATTTTGAGGTGTAAATAAATGATCAATGTTTTTCCAAATCACATGATAACCATAGCCGCCTTCTTTCATTTCTTTTACGGCATCATCAATTGACCAATTTTCGAAAATAATTCGATACATGGCAATCGTTGCACCAGTACGGTCAGAACCGTGATAACAATGTACTAAAATTTTATGATTATTCTGCTTTGCTATTTGGATCGCTTTCATTGCTTTCAACAAATCTGAACGATTAATTGCCCACGTATAAATTGGAATATGAACCAAATTAAAATTCTGATCTTTTAAAACAATGGCATCTTCATTGCGAGCTCGCAAATTGATGATGGTATCAATTTTTTCAGATTTTAATGTTTGGGCTAACTCAGCATTTGGCTGCTCGCTTCGAAATACATCCTGACTCACTTGATAGAAATTGTGCGAATTTGAGATGAGTGTTCCCCAGTTTTGGGGGCGTTGCTCGTCATCTAAGCTCGGGTGCTTCATGCATCCACTGACACTCAGTGTCGTAACTAAAATCGTGGCAATAAGAGTTCTTTTCATATTACTGATAACGGTTAAATTCAACTGGATCGTGGGCACAAATTAACTCAATACTTGATTCGTGTTGAGCGAGATATTGTAACTGCTTGAGATTATGTATTCGTTGCTGGTTATTTTCTGCAAATAACCGTTCAGTGATACCGAGTGCACGAAGTTTATTGTTCGGATCTAACTCTAAATGTGAATAATAAGCATCACCACAGAAAAGTAACCAACCATCCGATTTTTTAATTGCAATCCCACAGTGACCAGCTGTATGTCCTAGCAGGGGAATCATCAAGATTTCATCTTGAAATAAAGGTAATCCTCTGACTTTTTGAAGATTAAACCATTCTTCGCCATCATTATGTTCAGCAAAGCTCCAATAGCGATGTTGTTTAAATTGGTCTGTTTTATAACGAAGTTTATTTTTAATAGATAAGGATTGTGTCGCATTAAACTCCGCTGCAAGTACATGAACTGTTGCATTTGGAAAATCTGAAATGCCGCCTGCATGATCAAAATAGAGATGAGTGACAAAGATATGTTTCACGTCATTTTGGCTAAAACCGAGTTGTTGAATTTGTTGAATGGCACTTAATTTTAAATTTGATTCGATATGCCCAACTTTTTTAACTAAAGTACCAAGGCGCTTTTCCATATTTAAATAATCTTGTAAGCCCAATCCCGTATCAATCAGCACTAAGCCTCGATCAGTTTCAATTAAGAGGCAATGGCAGACCAGATGTGCTTTCCAACCTTTCTGTCCAAATAATGGCGCGCATACAGGGCAAAAGCTTCCACAATGTAAATGATGGATGTTATAGATCATGAGCGTTTTTATTGTGTAATGAGCTGACTTATTCTTATAGCCTATTGATGCGTGCATACCCAAATATTTATTTCAAAAAAATGCCTATCGAGTAGATAGGCGATGGAGTTTTAATTTTTTATATTGCAAAATTTTGTGTATTTTTCGCTTTAATTGAAGCCTTTAAAAGTTAATTACCAGCATAGCTATTTATCTTTCTTGCAGAGCTTTGTTGATTCTCAGGAACGAGCGTTGCTCGTCTTTATTGCTACGCACTTCGTTTGTCTTGCACCGCGATTAAAGCATAAGCTTTAATCTTGTTCAGGTTGTGGTGTCAATCTTAAGTAAGGTTTGATGGCCTTATAGCCCTTTGGAAAACGTTGTTTGATTTCATCTTCATCTTTTAATGATGGAACAATCACAACTTCCTCACCTTGTTGCCAATTCGCAGGCGTTGCAACTTTATGATGATCCGTTAATTGCAATGAATCGATCACACGAAGTATTTCATTAAAATTACGACCTGTGGACGCAGGGTAGGTAATAATCAGACGAACTTTTTTATTTGGATCAATAATAATGAGTGAGCGAACAGTTAGTGTTTCACTGGCGTTTGGATGAATAAATCCGTACAGCTCAGACACTTTACGGTCTTTATCCGCAATAATCGGAAAATTAACGGTCGTATTTTGAGTTTCGTTAATGTCTTGAATCCAATTTTTATGAGACTCAACATCATCAACTGAAAGGGCAATCGCTTTAACACCACGTTTGCTAAATTCCTCTGAGAGCTTTGCAGTAAAGCCTAATTCAGTTGTACAAACAGGGGTGAAGTCAGCTGGATGCGAAAATAAAACACCCCAATGACCATCCAAGAATGAATAAAAATCAATGTGGCCTACACTTGATTCTTGTTGGAAATTTGGAGCGATATCGCCTAATCGTAATGTCATAATAAATCCTAAAAATATTGTGTAATGGTCTTGTATGAACTCAATATGCAGCATTCAATTTATAAAGAAAATTATTGTTTTTTGATGTTGTTATGCATTTTTAAGATATAAGCAAAAAAGCGGTGTTAAAATATTGATCAGAATTTCACATTCAAGTCGATGTAACTTAAATGCAAATTTGCTACATTAACCGTCTTTAGTTGATTGATGTCAGAATCGCCTAGCAGATTTTTTTACCTGTTTGGATGCAAAGCCCTTGTAGTTCTTATTTCTGACACCATAATAAGGCTTATTCAGCTTTCTTTGATGAAAGCTTTAAGCTCGAAAGCTAAGAAAAAATTACCTATTTAAACAAACAGGATTAGAGAGTTTATTCATGTTGGCAAGTCTGATCGGAGGTATCTTCGGTACTAAAAATGAGCGTGAACTCAAACGCATGCGTAAAATTGTTGAGCAAATCAATGCGCTTGAACCGACGATATCTGCACTAAACGATGCAGACCTTTCTGCAAAAACTCCAGAATTCAAACAACGATTTAACAACGGTGAAAGCTTAGATAAATTATTGCCAGAAGCGTTTGCTGTTTGTCGTGAAGCTGCAAAACGTGTGATGGGTATGCGTCATTATGACGTTCAGCTTATCGGTGGTATTACACTTCATGAAGGTAAAATTGCCGAGATGCGTACTGGTGAGGGTAAAACTCTCATGGGTACATTGGCATGTTATCTCAATGCATTAAGTGGTCAAGGTGTTCACGTGATTACCGTGAATGATTACTTAGCACAGCGTGATGCTGAGTTGAACCGTCCATTATTCGAGTTTTTAGGTTTGAGCATCGGTGTGATTTATTCGATGCAAATGCCTGATGAGAAAGCTCAAGCTTATCTTTCTGATATTACTTACGGTACGAACAACGAGTTTGGTTTCGATTATCTTCGAGACAATATGGTGTTTTCTCTACAAGAGAAAAAACAACGTGGTTTAAGCTATGCGATTATTGATGAGGTCGATTCGATCTTAATTGATGAAGCGCGTACACCATTGATCATTTCTGGTCAAAGTGAAGATTCATCTCAGCTCTATCAATTAATCAACAGTATTCCACCAAAACTACATCCACAAAAAGAAGAGAAAGTGGCTGATGGCGGTCATTTCTGGGTGGACGAGAAACAACGTTCGGTTGAAATGACTGAAGTGGGTTATGAAACTGTTGAACAAGAATTGATTCGTATGGGCTTGTTAGCTGAAGGTGAAAGCCTCTATTCAGCAACAAACTTAAACTTGGTTCATCATGTAACTGCAGCTATTCGTGCACATTATTTATATCAAAAGAACGTGCATTACATCATTGGTATTAATCCACAAACACAGAAAGAAGAAGTGATTATTGTGGATGAAAGCACTGGTCGTACTATGCCTGGTCGTCGTTGGTCTGAGGGTTTGCACCAAGCAGTTGAAGCCAAAGAGAACATGGAAATTCAACCAGAAAACCAAACTTTGGCAACCACGACTTTCCAAAATTATTTCCGTCTTTATAAAAAGCTTTCAGGTATGACAGGTACTGCTGATACTGAAGCAGCGGAAATGAAAGAAATTTATGGCTTAGATGTTGTGATTATCCCAACGCACCGTCCAATGGTTCGTCAAGATCACAACGACTTAATCTATCTAAATCGTAATGGTAAATACAACGCTATCATCGAAGAAATTACCAATATCCGTACTCAAGGTGTTGCACCAATTTTGATTGGTACAGCAACGATTGAGGCGAGTGAGATTTTATCTGCAAAACTACTGCAAGCTGGTATTCATCACGAAGTTTTGAACGCGAAACAGCATGAGCGTGAAGCAGATATTATTGCGCAAGCGGGTAGCCCAAATGCAGTAACGATTGCTACTAACATGGCTGGTCGTGGTACGGATATCTTGCTTGGTGGTAACTGGAAAGCCAAACTTGCAAAAATTGAGAATCATACTGCTGAAGATGAAGCTCGTTTACAAGCACAGTGGGAAAAAGATCACGAAGATGTTTTAAGTTCCGGTGGTTTACATATTATCGGTTCTGAACGTCACGAATCACGTCGTATCGATAACCAGCTGCGTGGTCGTGCCGGCCGTCAAGGTGATCCAGGTGTGTCACGTTTCTATCTGTCTCTTGAAGATGATTTGATGCGTATCTTCGCGGGTGATCGTGTTGTTGCAATGATGCGTGCGATGGGTTTACAAGAGAACGAAGCCATTGAACACAAAATGGTGAGCCGTTCAATTGAGAATGCACAACGTAAAGTAGAAGCGCGTAACTTTGATATTCGTAAGAACTTATTGAAGTACGATGACGTGAATAACGAACAGCGTAAGATTATTTACTCTCAACGTGATGAAATCCTAGCTGAAAGTACGTTGCAAGACTACATCGAAGAAATGCATCATGAGGTGATGAAGGGTGTTATTGCGAACTTTATTCCACCTGAGTCAATCCACGATCAGTGGGATATTGAAGGTTTAGAAAATGCATTACGCGCGGATTTAGGGGTTGATCTTCCTATTCATCAATGGTTAGAACAAGATCGCCGTTTAGATGAAGAAGGTCTGGTTGCACGTATCTCTGATGAGGTTGTGGCACGTTATCGTCAACGTCGTGAACAGATGGGTGCTGAATCAGCTTCAATGCTTGAGCGTCACTTCATGTTGAACTCGTTAGATCGTCACTGGAAAGATCATTTGGCTGCGATGGATTATTTACGCCAAGGGATTCACTTACGTGGCTACGCACAGAAAAATCCTGAGCAAGAATACAAAAAAGAAGCATTTAACTTATTTGTGAATATGCTCGGTATTATTAAGTCAGATGTGGTGACTGATCTTTCTCGTGTACATGTACCGACAGCTGAGGAGCTAGCAGAGTTAGAAGCTCAACAGCAACGTCAAGCTGAGTCTATGCGTCTTTCATTTGAACATGATGATGTGGATGGTTTAACGGGTGAAGTGACCGTTTCAGAGGAAACTGAAGGTGATTTGAACCAAGCATTCCCTGTACCAGAAAGCCGTAATGCGCCATGTCCATGTGGATCTGGCCTTAAATATAAGCAATGTCACGGTAAAATCTAAACGATTTAGATCAAATGGCATAAAAAGCAGAGCATAGGTCTCTGCTTTTTTACGAGAAGTAACTTGAGTCAAAACTGGCTTTGTAGTTTCATAAATAGACTTAAAGATCTTGATTGAATTCGCATTAAAAGCGGGAAGACAATGAAAAAAGCATTACAACTTTTAGTTTTAGCGAGTACAGCACTAACAGGTTTGGCATTTGCAAATGAGGCGACGCAAACGACGACTGTTGATAAAGTGATGGCTGCAAAAGGTTCAACTACAGCCGAAGCGCAAGTGAAACGTGAAGTGACGACAGTCGTCAGTCCTCGCACAGGAATCCGTTATACACTTGGTGATACGGGTAATCGTCCAATTGTATTGCAAACTGCGGCAATTGCGCCTGCAAACTCTGCAAACATCAATCGTATTGTTGCGTCTAATCCAGCACTATCTGCAAAAAGCCAAGAAAAAGCCAAGATTGCTTTAATTGGTGAAGCGGCTGTACAAGCTGCTGATGCTGCGGCAGCTCAAACTGCAAGTGCTCAGACACAGCAAGCTGCTCAATAATATCGAGTAGGCAATAAAAAAGAGATGCTTTCGCATCTCTTTTTTATTGATGAATCAGGATTATAGAATACTTGGTAGTAGGATTAAGCCAATAATAATAGCAAACAATAACCACTTCGAAGCATAGTAAAGTGGACGGTTACGAGCTTTTAAACCACGTCCATAGTGATGAACTGCATACCCATATTTGAAAATACGGTTGATAAAACCTGTTTTATCTTGATCGTCATTAGGCGAACTCGCTGCTGACATGACATTACGACCAAACCAATGGTTGAACTTTTGCGCCCAGCCCCATTTCATTGGACGTTCAATATCACAGAACAAGATGATGCGAGTTTCATCTGTTTTGTTTTCAGCCCAATGTACATAGGTTTCATCAAAAACCGTTGCCTCACCATCTCGCCAGCTATAACGCTCTTGATCGACTTCAATAAAGCAATCATCACTATTTGGTGTTACGAGACCTAAGTGATAGCGTACTGAGCCAGCATAAGGATCACGATGTTTACCTAAATAACTACCAGAAGGCAGTTCTGTAAACATGGCAGCTTTCACAGAAGGAATGCTTTCAAGCAATGCAACTGTTTTAGGGCAAAGTTGTTGCGCAGATGGATGGCTGTCTTGGTACCATTTCAAATAGAAACGCTTCCAACCACGTTTGAAAAAAGTGTTAAAACCTGCATCATTATTTTTTTCAGCTGCTTTAATTTGATTTTGTAGCTGAATGGCTTCTTCTCGAATCACCTGCCAATTGTCTTGTAATGGTTGTAGCTCTGGAAATTGAGCAACATCAAAGAATGGCTGATTAGGTAATTTAGAAAAACCAGTCATAAACATGTTGACTGGTGCTAAGAATGTAGAATGGTCGAATAATTGTCGAGATGCTTTTAATCGTTCCTTACCACGGTAAAAAGTGTATAAAAAACTGACTAAAAATACGGCAACGATAATCACTGCGTACATAAGTACAATCGTCTAAAAAATAGGAGGCGACTATTCTAGCATAAAAAATATTGCCGAGAATGTGTGGCGTTGATCAATATAATGCGACGAACTGTGCTGTCTGATGAGTGGTTGTTCGATAGAAGATGAATGATGATAGTAAGGGCAGAATGGATGTAATTAACTTATAAGATCATTATTGGATAGGCTGAGCATCAGAGTAATGCTCAGCCTAATATAAAACACTAAATTTGATTATTTACATCATCGTTTTTGGTTTCACGAATCAATAAAAATGCAATTAAAGATAAGATTGACGCAACACTGAGATATAAACCAACAGCGCCTAAGCCATAGCTTTCAGCAAGTTTTGTCGCAATATAGGGTGCAAATGAAGCGCCAAAAATACCTGCTAAGTTAAAGGTCAATGCTGAACCTGTATAGCGTACTGAGATTGGGAAAATTTCAGACAGTACCGTGCCGATTGGGCCATAGGTCAATCCCATGATCGAAAGCCCCATACATAAGAACAAGAATACGAGAATTGGGCTACCTGAGCCAAGTAAAGGGGCAAAGCACAAACCAAATAAAGCAGATAATACACATACGGCAATCGATGTATTTTTACGACCAAACTTCTCAGCAAAAATTGCAGACAAAGGAATAAATCCTGCAAAACATAAGGTAGCAACCAGTTGTAATTCTAAGAATTCACTGCGCGTATATCCCAACTGTGTTGTTCCCCATGTTAAGGCGAAAACGGTAGTGAGATAGAACACTACGAAGGTACAGATTGCAGCAATTGTGCCAAGCACTAACATTGGGAAATGTTTGGTCATCACCTCTTTGAAAGGAACATTGACCTCTTTCTGTTTGTTCAGAACTTTTTGGAACGCAGGTGTTTCATGCAGTTTTAAACGAATATAGAGTCCCACTAACACTAAAATTGAACTTGCGACAAATGGGATACGCCATCCCCAAGTCATAAATGCTTGCTCAGACATAAATGCAGTAAGTAATAGGAAGGAACCTGTTGCCAAGATAAAGCCAATCGGTGCACCTAGTTGAGGAAACATTCCATACCAAGCACGTTTACCTTCAGGGGCATTTTCAGTTGCAAGTAGGACGGCACCACTCCATTCACCACCTAAACCAAGCCCTTGACCTAAACGACACAAGGCCAATAATAAAGGTGCAACGATTCCAATTTGAGCATAAGTTGGGAGGAGACCAATACATACGGTTGAAATACCCATGGTCAACAGTGCTGCTACAAGGGTTGCCTTACGTCCAATCCGATCCCCTAAGTGTCCAAAAATGGCAGCACCGATGGGACGTGCTATAAATGCGATCGCAAATGTCGCTAATGATTGCAAAATAGCTGCACTGCCACTGCTTTCAGGGAAAAATAGATGAGGGAAGATCAGGACTGCTGCGGTGGCGTAGATGTAAAAGTCAAAAAACTCAATCGTTGTGCCGACCAGACTGGCGAATAATACCCTTACTTTTGAATTGGTTGCCACTTCTGTGGTGACAGTCGTAGAACTTGACGACATACAAGACCTTCATTTTTTGTGTTCAAGAAGCAGAAATGAAACTGTCTTGAAATTCCTTTTTGAATGCGGGATTTACTCAGAAAACTGAAAGTTAAGATTTAAGTTGTTGAGTGACCAAGCTTAAAGTACATAACAATAGATTGCTAGAAAGTGTAAACCTGCCCCTATTAGCACAAAAACATGCCAAATTGCGTGGGTATATCTTACCTTTTTTAAAGCATAAAACAACGTACCGACCGTATAGGCAACACCGCCAACGATGAGTAATTGAATTGCACCCTGTGAGAGATACTTTTGCATATCATCCATGACCAAAACAGCTAACCAGCCCATAACAATATAAGCTGCTAAAGAGACCTTTTGGAAACGATGAATAAAAACTAATTTAAAGAGAGTGCCAATCAAAGCAATAACCCAAAGTGCAATCAGTAAGTAATGCGCTTTGGCTGTTGGGATTGCGATACTGAGGAAGGGGGTATAGGTTCCTGCAATTAAATAATAAATCGCAGTATGATCCAGTTTTTTATACCAATAACGTTTACGTTCATCTTGCGCAAAATGATAGATCATTGAACTAAACAGTAATAAGACAAGGCTGAAGCCATAGACCCATAGACTAAGCCATTGTCCGAGTGGCAGTGTATGTCCCTTAATAATCAAGCATACAGATGCAATGAGTGCGAGTGCAGCACCCATACCATGACTATATGCATTAAGTAGTTCTTCTTTGGGGTCATAGTCCAACAATGTTTTTGTGTTCATCTAGCAATTAGGCTGCATAAAAATACAACTGTATCGTAATGCAATTTCCCTTTTAAAGTAAGACGCTTTAAAATTTAGTTTCTATTTGTCAGGTTTTCATTATGTTTGCGCCGAATTTTTCATTTGAACAAGAACAGCAGTTTTTCTTGGATATCCAGCAATCGATTGAAAATCAAAGCTTTGATCGTCTGATCTTGAGTCAGTATAAAGGTGAGTTGGCACAATTAGAGAAAATGACATTCCGACAAATTGATTTACAAGGTCAAGCCACTTTATCTTGTCTATATCATTATCCGACACAAGACATGACCAAAAACTATTCTATTGATGAAGGTTTAGAAAAAATTGCTGAACTTTTATCGCAATCCAAACAAGCCAATCTTTTTACGTTGCATGAAGATGTTCAACTTAAGAAAAATAAAAAGAAAGCGATGTTAAGTCGACAAAAAAAACAAGCAGAAGCAACTAAAATCGAGCAACAGCATAATCGTGAAAAACATCGTTATGTACAACAGCAGAGTCCATTTTTAAAGCATCTTGGTATTACTGATGAAAAGGGACAAGTAATTCCAAGCATGGCACGTAAATGGAAACAGATTAATAAGTTTATTGAAATCTTTTCAAATGCCTATGAACAAATCGATGCATCCCAACAAGCGTTGAATATTGTAGATTTTGGTTCAGGTAAAGGTTATTTAACTTTTGCTTTATATGATTATTTACAGGCTCAAAATAAAACGCCGTTGATTACAGGTGTTGAATTACGTTCTAACTTAGTTGAGTTCTGTCAGCAGGTCGCAGATGAGGTTGGATTTAATCATCTTGATTTTTTTGAAGGTGATGTGCGTAGTTATTCTCCTGAAAAATTAGATGTGATGATTGCACTACATGCCTGTGACATTGCAACTGATTTTGCGATTCATACAGGTATTCGTTTAAATGCTTCAATGATTATGTGTGCGCCATGTTGTCATAAAGAACTACGTCCGCAGTTGAAAAGCCCAGAGGTATTA
>NZ_DJLC01000202.1:0-22709 GCF_002434875.1 Acinetobacter sp. UBA6526
AATCGAATTACATTAAATTGTTCTGCATTTTTAATGATTTGACCAGTTCGGCTATCGTAGTATTCAGCAATATTCTGCTTTGGTTTCAATATACGATAGGCAACTTGCTCAGGTGTCAGTTGTATGGTTTGTAATGCTGAAAACTGTTGAATGTTTTGCAGCTGTAATACTTGATTTGCAGGTATTGCAGTATGTAAATCAAGTTGCTGAGATGGTGGCATTCGTTTTACAGGCTGAGGTTGTGTTGCACTCATAATAGGATGCAACACACCAGTTAAAGCCCACAATAAAACTAAAATGCCGAGAACTGTTCCAAAACTACGGTGCAGAGACAATAGCTTCTTAAGTTGCTTGGCATTCATATTTTATTTCCCGAAATGATAGCTTAAACCGACTAAGTACGTTCGAGGCGCAGCTGGGGTATAGTTGACTTGGTTATTACTAAACGAAGTGCTTTCCGCATAATGAACATCCGTTGCATTTAGAATTTGTCCATAAACTTCATATGCAGCTTTACGGTAATTCGCACGTAAATTTAGAATGGTGTGTCCATCATATTTTTCGGTATTAGCATCGTTAATCCAGTATGAACCGACATAAACACCTTCGGCCGAAAGTAATAGTTCAGGCGTAGGTTTGATTTGATATTCAACTGTACCAAATGTTTTTGGTGCGCTTGGCATGGTATTGCCGCTGTAATCTAAAACACTAGATGGCTGAAACTCTTTGTATTCATGTTTTGACCAACTACCAGAAAGTTTCAGGCGTTGATCATACAAGTCGCTAATTTTCCATGTCCCACCAATTTCAACACCTTGGTGCAGCGTTTTACCCGCATTACGTGGTTCGCGTGTATTATCAGGTTTGGTATAGCTAATGACTTCATCTTTGCCATTTAAGCGATATAAAGTGATTTCTCCATCAAGACGATCATCAAAAAGCTTAAAGCGCAAACCCGCATCAATATTGTTAAATGTTGCCTCTTTTAGATCAGGTGTAACGAGGTTTGCACCATATAAGCTACTCACTTCTGGAGGAACAAAGCCCTGTGACCAGTTGCTATAAAGGTCCATATCAGGGGTTATATTCCACACAAAACCTAATTGAGGACTGGCTTTGTGAAAGTTACGTTTTTCATCAGGCGCACCAGTGACTTTAGAGGGTGTTAATTTATTATCATAGTCATAACTGATCCAGTCATAACGTGCGCCAGCAACTAATTTTAGATTTTCTACTGCCTGCCAATTTATCTGACTGTAAAGAGCTTGGTTGTTGACATCGACATTAAAATCGCGAAGTAATTGGCGTTGTTTATAACCTGTGTAAACTAAGGTGTTTGGATCACGGAACACTTCTATATCGCTGGTTTTGGCTTGATTCGGTGAGTGATCAGCCATCGCACCAACGATCAACTTTACTTGGTCGAAGTTCATCGAGTGCTGTAAATTCAAACCATAAGATTGAAATGCATTATAAGTTGTTTGACCGCTATAAGTGCCAGTTGGCTTACCATTTTTGATATCTGTGCGGATGCTATAGCTAGGGTTTTGATCAGTCGTATTATCACGATAATACAAGGTCGCTTGGCTTTGTTGTTGGTCACTCCAGCTATGGCTGAGTTGCGAGGAAATACGAGTTGCATCAACTTCACGATAGGTAAATGTTTGATAGCTATAACCCGGACGTTTGTTATAGTCATCTGTATTTAAACTACCTGTCATATCCGCTTTGAGATGGTTATAACTGACAATATTTTTCAGTTGTGTTGCATCTGAAATATGCCAATCATGCCTTAAAGTCACACTTTGTTTATTACTTTCGGCGTGATCTTGCCAGCTATTACCACGATCACTCGCGTATGCGGAAATCCTTAAGCCATGCTCACCATATGCGCTATCAAAGGTATTGGATGCACCTGCATCTAAACGGCGGTATCCCTCAGAACTGGCACTTAAACCTATATTTGCTGTGGGCGTTAAACTTGGTGCTTTAGTTAAAAAGTTAATCGTTCCACCAATCGCATTGCTACCGTATAAGCTACTCGCTGGGCCACGTAGGATTTCTATATTATCGATCCCAGCCAAATTGACTTCGTATAACGCATTGTGGTTAAACACGCCCACAGGACGTATAGATAAGCCATCTTCTAAATATTGATAAACCGCAGCAGTAGTAATCGGTTGGCGAATGGACATCATGTGTTGTTCATTACCCAGATCATTCATACGGACACCAGGCGCTTGGTTGAGCACTTGTCCAATGAATGTTGCATGTTTATCTTCGATATCTTGAGCGTTAATTTTACTGATTGCAGCAGGTGTATTGTTGAGTGATTCACCTTCGCGGTTTGCTGTGATCACAATTGTGGCTAATGTTTGCGGTTGTTCAGAAGGTGTAGCTTCAGCAAAAATGACTGAGCTATAGCTCGCAGAAAGGCAAGCAGCGGTTAATACTGACAAACGGAATTGAGTAGTCATGTTGAACTCTATAAAAGCAATAAACAGGTCTGTACCACAGTGGTTTACTGGGCACGATGTAAAAATGCGGTTTATAAAGTAAGTGGTGGGGCTTGTTTTAAGGGAAGTGTGTAGAAGATACGGGGTATATGTAAATCTTCCGTCCATGTATAGCAAAGGCAGCGTACACGGCTAAACCACGCCAAAAGAAAGATAAGTACAAAAGCAAGTAACGGTATGATCACAGCAGCATCTAAACCATGAGAACATAAAGGACAATGTTTCATGATTTGACTTGCAAGCGCAAAAACAGCCTGTGCATGTTCACTAAGATGTGAATGCTCAGCATGCTGCATATGCTGTTCGTGTTGCATATGATGCATCGTGTGATGATGAATTGAATGTGTTTTGGAAGCCATCAAGCTATTTTGTATATCTGTGACTTGGCAATGGCTTGGCATTGCATAGAGCGCAGGTACGACACCTATATGCACCATTGTGGGCAAGAAGATATGCCAGAGTAAACAAAGCAAAGTTACCGCGCCTAGGGAGGCACGCCACTTTAGCAAGTGTTGACGGAAACTGGATTGCATATCAGCAAAGCGTCGTAGTAGAAATGTGGCAGCAGTATAATTAAAAAAATATTACAGTTCAAAACAAATCCCATATTTAAGGAATATAGATATATGCAAGATTACCGTATAAATTTTCCAGATTTTTTCGATGATGAAGAATGGATAATAGAATCTAAAGGGTGGATCATTTTAGTATTCACGTATAAAAATGAAAATTATGAATTAAGTTTCTATGACCCTGTTCGTTTAATGCAAACAATAAATGATGATTTAAATTCGAGCCAATATTTTTTACAAGAAAATTTAATAGTCATTCCAAACGTAAATAAGAGAAACATTGAGAATGTCATTCAAGATTTAGTAAGCCATCCTCAACTAATAGAAAATTTAAAAGTAAAAACAGGCTCATGAGAGCCTGCTTTACATCTATTTAAAGATTAACGATTTGGCAAAATATTTTTTAATGCTTCATGCATTTCGAGTAATGCTTTTTCTGTCGTATCCCAATCAATACAGCCATCAGTTACTGACTTACCGTATTCTAGATCACATAGGTTTTCAGGAATATCCTGACGACCACCTTTAAGGTGACTCTCAACCATGATCCCAACGATTGATTTGTTACCATCAAGAATTTGTTCAGTGATGTTTTTCAAAACTAAAGGTTGTAAGTACGGATCTTTGTTTGAGTTGGCATGGCTAGTATCAATCATGATCTTGTTGCTAACTTTAGCTTTTGCCAAAGCTGCTTCAGCATCGGCAACAGAAGTTGCATCATAGTTTGGCTTACCATTACCACCACGTAATACGACGTGAGCGTAAGGGTTGCCTTTAGTATTAATAATTGCAACTTGACCATTTTCATTTAGGCCCAAAAAGCTATGACCATGTTTAACAGATTGCATTGCATTGGTTGCAACTGTTAAGCCACCATCTGTACCATTTTTGAAACCAACAGGAGATGATAGACCTGACGACATTTCACGGTGAGTTTGGCTTTCTGTAGTACGCGCACCAATCGCAGACCATGAAATCAAGTCTTGATAGTATTGTGGTGAGTTTGGATCAAGTGCTTCAGTTGCACATGGCAAACCTTTTTCATTTAAATCAATCAATAATCCACGACCGATATGTAAGCCTTTTTCAATATTGAAAGAGTCATTCATGTCAGGGTCATTGATTAAACCTTTCCAGCCGACGGTGGTACGTGGTTTCTCAAAATAAACACGCATTACAAGGTAAAGCGTATCTTTAACTTTTTCGCTCAATTCTTTCAAACGATCAGCATATTCATGCGCAGCTTTAGGATCATGGATTGAACAAGGGCCAATCACGACGAAAAGACGCTTGTCATTGCCGTCTAAAATATTACGTACAGTTGCACGTCCTTGTAATACAGTTTGAGAAGCAGCTTCAGATAAAGGAAGATCAGCTTTCAATTCCGCTGGAGTAATCAAAGTCTGAATGCTTTTAATATTAACGTCGTCGATATCTGGCTGAGAAACTGGATTTGACTGTAGAGTATTCATTGCTGTCACAAATTTAATCTAAAAGAAGAGGTTATTTTGTCTACGAATATAGCACGAAATGTCGACTGATTAACTAGCGAATCGCATAATTTGTGCAGAAACAATCGACATTTATTGGCTTAAACCGTTGTTGTTGAATGGCTTGTTTGTTGAATTACAACAGCCTGATGAGTTTCAACTGGCTTTGGTTTTGCTTTAATCGGGTTCACCATAAAGTTAACACCTAAGGCAAATAGGGTAATACCAAGAATCTTACGGATCAAGCGTTCTGGCATACGAGAGCTGATGAGTGTACCAACGACAATCGCAGGTATGGAACCAACCAGTAGCCACATCAATAATGTAAAGTCCACATTACCTGATGACATATGACTTAAACCAGCAACAGCTGTCAATAAAACCGCATGTACTACATCAGAACCAATGATACGAATCATTGGTAGATTTGGAAACATGATCACTAATGCCATGATACCGAAAGCGCCAGCCCCAACAGACGATAGTGTTACAAAGATGCCGAGCACGATGCCCATGATCAGAATATACAAGCGTTTATGTTGTAACGCATGTTGTTCACTTTCCATATTCGCTTGTTCACGATTACGGAAACGGTCAAAAAACTTTTCAATCTGAGTGCGGAAGACAATGGAAATACCAGTCAAAGTCAGCATAAAGCCCAATACTGTAGTTAAGACTGCTTTATAGTGAGTTGATTGACTTAGATAGTGTTCAAGAACCCAAGACGTTGCAAATGAAGCTGGGATACTACCTAAAGCTAGCCAAAGAACAATTGGCCAAACAATATTGAGCTTTTTGGCATGTACCACCGATCCACAGAATTTAGAGATAGATGCATAAAGTAAATCTGTACCGATAGCGATGTGTGGTTCAATCTTAAAAAGGCTAATTAAAATGGGAGTCATTAATGAACCACCGCCAACACCTGTAATACCTACACAGAAGCCAACGAGGACACCAGCCATAATAAATTCAATAGGACCAAACATCGACAATATGCCTAATTATGCAAAAACCAGCATATCTTATGCCTTTTTTAGATAACTCGTTGTGATGAATAGTGATTTACTTATGCAAAAAAAAGCTAAAGAAATTCTAAACACATTAATTCTTCAGTTTCTTCTGCGGTTTTGACATCACCTTATTTATGCGAAGAACCATAAGAAAAGTAACAGGTGTCGCTAGAATCCACCAACTAACAAATCCAATAGAACGGCCATACGTAAGCGCAAGCAAGCTACCAGCAACTAAGAAACAGATAAATGCACATCCTCTAAACTGCTTTTTAAAACGAATTAATCTCTGTTGTTGTTTGAGAGATGCTTGGCTAATCTGTTTTGCACTACATTTATAAAGCACAAACATACCGAATAAGATAAGTAAAAAGCTGAGTACGATCATGCTCTTGCCTCAGTCTGTGCCAATTTCGTTTTGATTTTTTGTGCTGATTTATGTTGGATCGGATGGATATTTCTATAAACAAATAAAGCAAATCCAGCAGATAAAATAAAGAATAAATCTACTCTTAAAAAAGCCCAATAACTTTGAAAATTAGTAACAAGTTGATGATTGAGCAGATAAATTAAATCATAAATTGGTAAGGCAATCGCGACTATGCCTAAAATAGCAACTTGAGATTGCCATAAATATTGTTTCTTGGTGAAAAGCGCAATGATTAAACTTAGCGTCCATACAACAAAGAAACTGTATATCTCATAATTTGGTGTAGTTTCAGTGATTTGTACAAACCGATTAGTAAACATATAAGTGAGCATGGCAATTGGCAGGCCTATAAACGTCGCGATATTTAAACGATCAACCAAATAATGCCCTAAGTTGAATTGATTAGATTTATTTTGGATTTGACGTTTTAAGCTCCAAAGTAATAAGCCAGATGCAATCATCAAACATCCTAAAATCCCTGAGCAGAAGAAAGCTAGACGCAGTAAAGGCTGAGCAAAAGTTGCCATATGCAAACCATATACACCCGCATTTAAAGTCGCTACAGCACTGTTATTTTTAGTATTTCCTAAGATATTACCTGTCGCATCAAAAGTAATTTGGGGTTGATTTAAGGTGATTGAGCGATCCTCTAATTGTTTAAAACTGATCGTCGCTTGATCCGTATTTGGATTTTTCACTTCTATTGTTGCAAGTGCTTGATCGCCCAATTGTTGTTTTACCTTTTCCAGGAGCGTTTGAATTGGCAGCATTTCAGTTTTGATTGGATCAGCATTATGATTATTATTCACACTGATTGTTCTAATTTCAGTGAAATATTGAAAAGGATTATCTGGATATAATTTTTTCATTCCGAATGGTAAGTAGAGATAAAAGAAAATCGCTAACCCAGTGAAAGTGATCGTCAGGAAAAAGGGCAGTGCTAGTACAGATGAGACATTATGAAAGTCGAGCCATGAGCGCTGTGATTTGAAAGTTCGTAATGTAAAGAAATCGGTGATAATTTTTTTGTGCGTTATGATTCCTGAAATAAGTGCAATTAACATAATAAATGCAGTAAGACTGGTAATTAAACGCCCAATTAATACGGGCATACCATAAAGCTGAAAATGAAAATTATAGAAGAAATCACCACCTTGAGTATTTGATAACTTTAATTCTTTACCTGTGTTGGCATTTAATGTTTTGCTTTCGTACCCTCCAGTTGCTTTTTCCCAGTACATTTTATTCACTGGATTTTCTTGATTGGCAAGACTGACATACCAAGATTTAGCATCTGCTGCATTTTTATTTAGATATTCAACCGCCGTTTTAACCGCGACATCCTGATTTATTCGATATTGTGCGAGCTGAGGTTGCATCCAAAGGTTGATGTGATGACGATAGTAAGCGCTTGTTCCCATCAAAAAAATGGCAAATAACAGCCATCCAAAAATTAAACCTGTCCATGTGTGTAACCAAGCCATAGACTGTCGAATGCCTTTGTTTTGCATGGTTAATTTACACCTACTGATAGACCAAATAAGCAGCTTACGAGTATCAAACTGATCAATGTGCTTTTCCATAAGGAGTTGATACAGAAGCTAATAATGATGAATGCTACATAGAACAGAATAGACAGGAATGCAGCAAGATAAATCGCCTCTGCTTTAGCTAAAATTTTTGCGAATAGAGTAGTTAGGCTTGAACATAAATACATCGTGCAAAGATAACCAAGCACAAATGTAAAAGCGAAACGGTAAAACACACTGATTCGATAGATGATGCTAATTGAGGTTGATTTAGCCATAACATGTCTTAGGGGAATAATAGAAATAAATCACATATGAAAATGATTCTTGTTAATATTAATATCTAAATAAAACTCAAGCAATTACTCAGCTATCGTAAATATAGATATTATTTTTAATTTTGAAAGTTAAATTAGATAGTGGAGCATTTTCACCAATCAAGAACAAATTGATTCCTGTGCTATGATTCGATGTAAAATCATTTTGTTAGAATTACTCAGTATCTAAATGGGGCGTTGGTCTTGGTAAAGCAAAAACTAAAAATTGGAATCGTCGTGGGTGAAGTTTCTGGGGATACTCTAGGTGTTAAACTCATGCGAAGTTTTCGCGAGCAAGGGATCGAGGCCGAGTTTGAGGGAATTGGTGGCCCTCAAATGATTGCAGAAGGCTTTCATAGCTATTATCCGATGGAAATTCTATCGGTTATGGGAATAGTAGAAGTTCTCAAAGATTTAAAACCCAGCTTTGCGGTGAGAGATGGGCTGGTCGAACGATGGACTGAACATCCAGTTGATATTTTTATTGGTATTGATGCGCCTGATTTTAACTTACGTCTGTCTAAGACCATCAAAGAAAAGAATTTGCCAATTAAAACAGTGCAATATGTGAGCCCTTCAGTTTGGGCTTGGCGACAAGGCCGTGTTCATGGCATTAAGAAGACGATTGACCTCGTATTATGTTTATTCCCATTTGAAAAAACATTTTATGAAAATCATGGCGTGCCAGCGGCATTTGTTGGTCATCCATTAGCAAAACAATTACCACTCAAGAATCCAAATATTGAGGCTAAACAACAATTAGGATTGCCTGTTCATAAAACACATGTTGCATTATTACCAGGCAGTCGTAGAGGTGAGATCGAGCGATTATTGCCCTTATTGGCCGGTACTGCTGAAATCTTACATCGAAAATATCCTGATCTTGAGTTTCTGATTCCTGCGATTAATGATGCAAGAAAAGAGCAAATTGAGCAGGGTATTCAAAGCTTAGACATCACGGTAAAAGACAAAATTCATGTATTAGAAAATACCGATTCAGAGTCAAAAGTGGGTCGTATGGTCATGAATGCAAGTGATATTGTGGCGCTTGCCTCTGGTACGGCGACTTTGGAGGCAATGTTGCTGCATCGTCCGATGGTGACATTCTATAAACTGAACTGGTTAACTTATATTATTGCGAAGTTCTTAGTGAAGATTCCGTACTACTCTTTACCGAATATCATTGCGGGTAAAAAAGTCATCGAGGAGTTGATCCAAGCGGATGCTACGCCACAACATTTGGCGACAGAAATAGAAAAGTTGATGGATCATGAAACAGCACATATTCAAATGATGCAGCATTTGAGTATGCATAAACAACTGATCTCAGGGAATACTGAAGATCCAGTACATGCCATTTTGAATTGTTTATCATCGTAATAGAAAAAGGTGGCACTTGAGCCACCTTTTTTGTTTAAGCACGCAGGATTAGTTCATAACCTGTGTATTTACGGATATTGATGACACCTATATCCAGTAATAAGTATTGACCTTTAATCCCTTGCAGAACACCTCGGATTTTAGGCGTTTTATCCAAGTTGAGGGATTTAATCTTTTCAGGATATTGTTCTACTGGATAAATGAACTCTCGCGGAGTTTCATTTTCGAGAAACTCAAGACCTTCGTTGAACTCAAGGTTCTGACTAAATTCATCTCGAATACTTTGAATTTTTGGAGCAAACTCTTCAATAATTTGATCACGTTGTTCAACGAGGTTTAAGGGTTCAGCTTCGCCTTTAAGTAATTTACGCCAATCTGTTTTATCGGCAATTTGCGTACCAAACATAGTTTCTAAATGACCAGATAAACGACGTGAGCCAACTTTTAAGATCGGTAATGCTTGCGTAGCGCCTTGATCTAACCAACGAGTTGGCATATTTACGATACGGGTAATACCGATTTTTAAAGCGCTTGAATTGGCTAAATAAACAATATGAGGCTGGAAACACACATCATGTGCGAACTGATCTTCGCGGCAAGTTCCTAAGTGATAATGGCAAGTTTCAGGCTTCATGATACATAGGTCACATTCAGCCTTTGTCTTAAAGCATTTAAAACAATGTCCTTGTGAATAGGACTTCGGTGTCTTTGCACCACAAGAGGTACAATAAATATTACCTGTCCATTCGATCTCAATTTCTTGACCTAACACAAAAGGTAGGTCAGTTTCTGAGCGATCTAATATAAATTTATATTCAACATTTGCCTTGCTTGTTGATTGATCAGTTACACTATGCGTTTTGAGCGCTGCATGCATTTTATGACAAATGCCTTGTAGTTCCATTAATAAACTCTCATCTTTTTCAATCAAGGGTTGCAGTTATGGCTGAACAGAATGTCATCACTTCTATGCTAGACGATTTATCTCAAGAACAGCCCATTCATACTGCACTTTGTATAGGTCAGCAGATCGACCAGAATGCTTCAATTCAATGGCATCATTTTAACGTAACTGACTTTTTAAGTCTGCCATTTACGCAGCGTTATGATTTAGGTTTTGTATTATTTGATACAGATGAAATGCAAACTATCAATGAGGTACAAAAAGCACAGTTACTGGTGAAATTGCGTGATTTGATGGCAAAGCGAATTGTTGTTGTCAGTAAATTAAGCGATGAAAAGCTACTTCGTTCACTTGGGTTTACGCAGTTAATTGATAAAACTGCACATGACAGTGATTTTGCACTGTGGCAATTCAATATTCTGACCTATAAGCATGTACCTGACTGGTTTAACTCTAAGTTTTGGGCAAACCCTGAAAACTGGGATAAATTCCGCTGGTAGGTGATTAAACGCTTTTAAACTCATCAAGGGAAAAGTTGCATCAGCGCGTTGCAAGTTCTTGCAAAATTTAACAATTTAACTTTGTTATGCCCGTATAAAGCAGCGTATTCTTTTTGGATAAATAATTCCAATAGGAACATATGGGTCATGACAGATTTAACAAATATTGTTGAAATTTTAGCAAAGCAAGCTTTAGGCGGTCAGCAATCTAATCAGGGTGGTGGTTTAGGTGGAATTTTAGGTTCTGTACTCGGTCAAATGGGTGGTCAGCAAAATACTCAAAATCAACAAGGTGGATTAGGCGGGATACTTGGCTCTGTGTTGGGGCAATTAGGTGGTGGAAGTTCTTCTACACAAACTAATGCAACAAGTGGAAATACGGCTCAAACATTATTAATTGCTGTTTTACCTTTGGTTCTTGCTTGGATTCAAAAGCAAGGTGGTCTGCAAGGTGCGCTAGATAAACTGAAAAATGCAGGCTTAGCCAATCAAGTGCAAAGTTGGGTAGATCCACAGCAACAGAATGCACAGGATGTTCCAACACAAAATATTCAAAGCCTATTTGACGATCAAGATGTTGAGCAAGTTGCTCAACAAGCACAAGCCCCTAAGCAAGCAATTTATGGTGCAATTGCTTCAGTTCTTCCACAAGTCATTGATTCTTTGACGCCTCAAGGTAGTAATACCAGCCAACAAGAAGCAAATAATGATATTCAAAATGTTTTGAATATGGTGAGTGGCTTCTTAAAATAATTTATAACTTCTGGATTTAGTTGTTTTTAAAAATAGAAATGAAAATAAAAGGGCATTTGCCCTTTTATTTTTTGGTTTTAGCCTATAACTTCAAATTAGAAGTTATATTCCATACCTAAACCGATAACAGTTTTAGTATCGTTTTTAACTAACCAATCACGTTTTTGTTGACCAACAACGCCGTAGAAACGTGCTTGTTTGTTGATTTGGTAGTCAGCACCAACACCATACATATCTTGTTTACGATCATCACGACCATTTGATTCAGTTGTAGCAGAGATATATTCAGCTTTTAACTTGATTGGTGTAGATGGGATCTTATAAGCAGCAGTTACGCCGTAAGCATCTTCTTGTAAACCTTTATAAGAAGTTACAGTCGTACCATCTGTAGTTGATACTGTATCGTCAGTTGGTTGAGCTGTTTGCCATAAAGCACCGAATACTAAACCATCAACACCAGCTGGAGTTAAGTCCAAAGAACCTGTTACACGTACTGCATCAGTATAGATACCAGATAGGCTGTAAGCATTGTATTTAGAAGCTACACCAAAGTTTCCAGCGACTGCAGCAGCTAAACCGAAGTCTTTATTTTCGTATGTAAGAGAGGTTGAAACACCGTCACCGAAACCATCACGGCTGCCTTCTTTACCTTTAGATGCGCTATCAGCAGCAGAAGATTCTTCACCTTGTTGGAACATGATGTTGAAAGCTAAGCCACCTAATAGTTTTTTATCAGTCTCAAAACCAATAACGTTGTTTAAACGATCTTCACCAACTAGAACAGCTGTCATATCAAGTTCGTTGTGATCGTTGAAGATATCTTGATTGTTACCTGCAGCAGTTTTGAAGTATGAATCAAAACGACCAACTTTTAATGTTGCAATACCATCAGATTTAATACCGATGTAACGGTTACGCATACCAAGATCAGTACCGTCACCATCAGTATTTACTTGCCATTCAGCTAAGTAAACAGCTGATAATTTGTCAGTTAATTTTTCTTCGCCCTTAACACCAATACGTGAATTATTTGAATTTACTTTTGTTACGCTTTCATCTTTAAAGCCGTTGTTGTCAATATTGTCCAAAGTCACACTGAGCTTACCATACAATGTTGGTGCTGCTTGCGCTGCATTCATGGCTAAAGTTGCTACAGTAGCAGCAAGAAGCAATTTTTTCATTGAGATTTCTCCAAAACACTTTTTTGTAAATGGCATATGCCTTAGTTACTGTTATAAGCTTGCTTATGTACAAAAAGTTACACAGCTCACTGACTTGTATGCAGTATCGGCAAACTTTGTTACAACGAAGTGAAGGAAAAATGACAGTTTTATTACGATTTATATTTGGTAATAATTTGATTAATTATTGATTTATTTACCATTAAATAAAAAGCGAGGTAAGAACCTCGCATTATATCAGTGAAATATTACAGTGCTGCTTTAATCTTTTCTGCTAACACTTTAATCTTTTCTTGATCACCCATTTGTGCCGCATGTCGGCCCAATTCATGTACTGAACTTGGAATCAGATGGAAATGTACATGTGGAACTGTTTGACCTGCTGCTGTTCCAGAGAGTTGCATAAGAACAATACCTTTTGCATCAAGACCTGTCTCAATCGCTTTCGCAATCTTTTGAACGATCTGAATGGTATAGGCTGCTGCATCGGCAGGTAAGTCCAGTAAGCTAATCGCAGGAGTTTTTGGAATAACTAAAGCATGACCATCTGCTTGTGGCATGATATCCATAAATGCAAGCACCTGATCATCTTCATAAATTTTGATTGCAGGTAATTCACCACGAAGGATTCTTGCGAAAATATTTTGATCATCGTAGGCCATGATTAGTCCTTTAATAGGGTATAAAACAATTTAGCTTTTCATTTAGAGATTAATTAAATGAAAAGCTAAGAGAAAAGATTATTTGCAGTTAAGTTCTTTCTGACGTTCTTTAATTTGATCAAGACGCTGTTGTTCTTTGTCAGAAAATTTTGGCTTTGTTGTATGGCAGTTTTCATTGCCATATTTAGCTTTAGCGTCTGCGTCTTTGAAACAGAATCCTTTAGAAGCGTAGATTAAGTTGTAATCATCTTGCAACTTTTTACATTCTTGTTCTGGTGTAGCTGCTTGAAGATTAAATCCTGTGAGGGTAATTAATCCAGCACAAACTGCAACCGTAAACTTATTCATGAGGTGTTCCTCTAATCAAAAAGGTATAAACCAAAGCTTTATGACAGTATTTTCATATGGCGCTTGGTCGCTACGTATATACCAATATAAGGTTTCTTAATGAAATTTCAATGAAACTCTATAGTCAGTATGTAATTTTAGTACGGAATTTCCTCTTGAATTAAATTAGAAACGTAGTGTTTTTAATATCTTAAGTGATATCTCCTGATATTACGGTATATTGATTTATTCGCAGTGAGTCACTTCTACCATCCTCGTTGTAGGTGTTTGAACAGGTACTTTTCTTGGAATAAGATCAAATTGATGTATAGCAAAAGGGCCGTAAGGTCCCATTCTCACATGTGAACAAGGTACTTGAGTGGGGATTATCTGGTAGGTAGTAACGACAACGGTTTTAGGTACTAATTTTTTGGAGCAACGCGGTGAGGCATCATGTCTTACAATTGTTCCTGTAGCACATGAATATATGTTTTGTGCTCGCTCAACTCCAGAAGGATAACCATTTGCTATAAAATGACCGTCAGCTAAATTTTTTAAAGTTTGGAATTGTAGGTCGGTAAATTGTCCATATCTGCTTAATTGTTTTGCTGCCCAGCAGTCAGCCTCTAGTTCTTGTTTGCGTGTTCCTCCATGATAGCGCTCCATTTCTCCTAATCTTGAGGTATGTCCTAACTTATGATGTGCGCATTCATGTGCAAGTGTAAAAATTCGAGAACTTGTTAGATTAGCTAATGCTGTAGGATCAATGTGAATAATTGGTCGGCCATAGCTGTCTTTTTCAGCTGTGGCAATTTGTGGGTTTTGCCCCGTAAAGATTGGTAAGCCACAAAAACTATCATATCCAATAAATACATATTGCTTTGCATACAAATTTTGAAATGCAAAAGGCATTAAAATTAGAGTGAAAAGAAGCAAAAGATTTACTTTCTTCATAATATTGATCTAGCTAATTGTTTTCATTGTAATTAATTCTACTAGCTTATTAGATATTCAATAAGGTTGATTATCGGAAAGTTTGAGTAAGTAGGAAAATGAAGATCAATAAAATGTGTTTTAAAATTTTGTATTAAGCGTAATGAATATGAACTAAAAGCGTGTGCAATATTCTGTTTGAGTATTGCACTTGTGCTAATTAAAAGTTTATCTAAATCAGAATAATCTAAAGCACATGCAGCTTTATTTAAGCGTAATTTTGCTCCACGATTCATACATTTTGACAGCTGAAGAGAAGTCACTATTTGGCTCTGAAGTTAGATTGGCAGCTTGAATTAAACTTTGTGTTAGAGAAAGAATCGGGGCAGGAAGCTTAGCATCATGCACCAAATCTAAAGCAATACCTGTATCTTTAGCCAATAATGGTAGGGCAAAGGTTACTGGAAATTCACGGCTGAGTACGCGTTGTGGAAAAATGGTTTCCGTGACCATACTTTTACCACTAGACGCATTTATACAATTCAATGCCGCATCAAGGTTAACGCCGTGTGCTTTTAATGTGCTAAAGCCTTCTGCAACAGACCATAAGTTAACTGCAAGCAGCATATTATTGATCGCTTTAACTGCAAATCCAGCACCAGACTCGCCAACATGCTGAATGAGTTTACCAACAGCCGCCATCGCCGGATAAGCACGTTCAAATGCTTGTACATCGCCACCGACCATGACAGTGAGTGTTGCATTCTCTGCACCAATGGTTTGACCACTCACAGGCGCATCTAAGAAGTCCACACCTTGAGATTTTAGCTTTTCTGTCAAGCGTCGAGCGGAGTCAGGTACGCCGCTTGTACAGTCAATCCAAATCGAACCAGCTTTCAATTGCACTGTATCGATTAATGCTTCAACATCATCACTTGTTGGTAAGCATGAAAAAATGATGTCAGCCTGTACTGCTCGTGCAAGTTCGACAGCAGTTGTTCCATATTCTGTTGCATGTTGTTCTGCTTTACTAAAGTTTCGATTCCAAACAAAAACCTTTTCGAAATACTTTGGTAAATGAGCTGCCATGCGATAGCCCATAGCGCCTAAACCGATAAATGCAACAGATTGAGTCATAGTTTACCTTTTTATTGGAGTTGATCGTTCTGCTAACCAGTCAGTCAGTGTTGGCCAGAACTCGATTGAACTTTTTTGACTAGACATTAAACCTAAGTGTCCGCCAGGTATAAGAGTAAACGTGACATCTCGGCTACTTGTCAACTGAGTTAATGGAAATGCAGCATTTGCTGTAACCATTTGATCACCTTTACCTGCACCCACAAATAAAGAACAATCAATATTTTTTAGCACAATGGTTTTATTCTTTAAGGTGATCGCGCCGTTTTTCAACGGGTTCTGCATCCAGACATTAAATAGCATGTCTTGATTAATACCCCCAGGATAATCAATCATATTGTTTAAGAAATGACTGAGTGTTGCGTCTTCTTGTACTAATTTTAAATTATCTAAGTTCTTTAAAAGTTGAATGTTGCCATCCAGCCATCCCTTAGGGTCTAGTAATTTAAATCCTAATGAGTTTAAGAAACCCGGGGAATGAATCATCAACTTTGGCAAACGATTATAAATATAATCTTTAACAGTTGGATTGCGAGAGGTAACGTAGGCAAGCGTTTTGTATAGTTTGCCAATATAGCCAGACGCATAGCTATCAATCGGGCTGCCCAGAACAATCAGGTTTTTAACAGCATTTGGTTGATGACGAGCCGTATATAAAGTCACAAAGATGCCTGCCATACTCCAGCCGTGTAGAGATATTTTTTGTGATTTCGAATGTTGTTGAATGGCTTCTATACAGCGTGGAATAAATTTATCAATAAAAGACAGAAAGTTAATTTGATAATTCTTGTAAGTCAATTTGCCCCAATCAATAAGATAAACGTCATAACCACTTTCTTGGAAGTGTTTAACTAGAGAACGATACGGATATAAGTCGTAGATATCCATATTGATTGCAAGCGGAGCTACGAAAACTAAAGGCTCTTTATAGCGTTTATTCTCAGAAGCATAAAAACGAACACGAGTTTGTTTAAACTGAGCAATCACTTGGTATGGTGTTGATTGTGACAATACGAGTTTGTCCGATTCAAAAACACGCATCGCGAGATGTTTAAAATTTATTTTTTGCTGTTCCACAAGCGATTTCATCTTTAATAGTCTCATCATGAGTCAAGATTGCACGAAGTCTAAGCGATAATTATATCTTATGCCTTGACCTTAAATACCTTAGGCGCTCAAAATGTTGGCATATTCGACTACGATGATCATAAGGCATACAAAACGATGAATCCAAGCGATGATTTAGAATATCAGCTAGATACTCTTGCAATTCGTACGGGACATGACCGTACTTTTGAGGGTGAGCATAGTGAACCAATTTTTTTAACATCATCTTTTGTTTGTGAAAGTGCTGCTGATGCTGCTGCTAAGTTTTCTGGACAAGTTGCTGGTAATACTTACTCTCGCTATACCAACCCTACAGTTCAGGCTTTTGAAAAGCGCCTAGCGGTATTGGATGGGGCGGAACGTGCGGTTGCAACCAGTTCTGGTATGGCGGCTGTGCATGCAATGTGCATGGCTTACTTAAAAGCTGGCGATCATGTGATCTGTTCTCGTGCTGTGTTTGGTTCAATCATCGCTTTATTTGAAAAATACGTTGCTAAGTTTGCTGTAGAAGTCACTTTCGTTGATTTAGATGATCTTGATGGCTGGAAAAATGCGATCCGCCCAAATACGCGCATTCTTTTTATTGAAACACCATCAAATCCTTTGGCTCAAGTAGGTGATATGCAAGCGATTGCGGATATTGCTCACGCACATGGCGCTTTATTTGCTGTAGATAACTGTTTCTGTACGCCTGCTTTACAGCAACCGATTAAATTTGGTGCTGACTTGGTATTGTACTCTGCGACTAAATATATTGATGGTCAAGGTCGTGCCTTAGGTGGTGCCGTTGTTGGTAAACATGATTTAAATGAAGAAGTGAATGGCGTTATCCGTACTTTGGGTAATTCAATGAGCCCATTCAATGCTTGGATTTTCTTGAAAGGCTTAGAAACTCTCAGCCTACGTATGAAAGCGCATTGTGAAAGTGCTCAAAAGCTTGCAGAATGGCTTGCTCAGCATGAAAAAGTTGAGAAAGTATATTACGCTGGCTTACCAAACCATCCGGGACATGAACTTGCTAAAAAACAGCAGAAAGGTTTCGGTGGTGTTGTATCCTTCGTGGTAAAGAATGCGCGTGAAGGTGCTTGGACAGTGATTGATAATACTCGCTTCTTGTCAATTACAAGTAATTTGGGTGATGTGAAGTCAACGATTACTCATCCAGCAACAACCTCGCATGGTAGAATGTCCGCAGAAGCTAAACAGGCAGCAGGAATCGAAGAAGGATTGATTCGTGTGTCTGTTGGTTTAGAAGATATTAATGATATTATTCGCGACTTATCACGCGGTCTAGATTTAGTTTAACGAGAGAGACTTATGAATATTAATATGCTCATGCAGCAAGCTCAGCGCATGCAAAAAGATATGGAATCAAACCTTAAAAAAGCCAAAGAAGAGCTTGCGAATACAGAAGTTCATGCTGAAGCTGGCGGTGGTTTGGTTAAAGTCACCATGACTTGCCGTAATGTCGTTAAGCGTATTGAAATTAGCCCAGACTTATTACAAGACGAAGCGGACATGATTGAAGATTTAATTGCAGCGGCGATGAATGATGCTGCACGTCAAGCTGAAGCAATTTCTGAAGAGAAGTTACAAGGTGCAAATTCTGGTATGGGCTTACCACCGGGTTTATCTGGTTTATTCTAATTCATCATTTTTTAATTTTTAAATCCCCCTAAATCCCTCTTGAATCAAGAGGGATTTACAACTGCGGGGAGAATTTACCGAGTAATCTAATTGTGTTTAGTGAACGATTTGAACAATTAGTTCAAGCATTACGTATTTTACCGAGTGTTGGCCCAAAATCAGCACAGCGTATGGCTTTGCATTTACTGATGAAAAATCGTGAAGGTGCTTTTGCTTTGTCACATGCTTTGCATGAAGCATCGAGTCATATCCATGAGTGCCGTATTTGTCATTCTCTAACTGAGAATGAGATTTGTGATATCTGTGCTTCTGTTGAGCGTGATGAACAATTACTTTGTGTGGTTGAATCTCCAGCAGATGTTATGGCAATCGAGCAAAGTGGTAGTTTTCGTGGAAAATATCATGTGTTAGGTGGGCATTTATCACCTTTAGATGGTATTGGTCCTGAAGAAATTGGTATTCCATATTTAATTCAGCGTCTAAGCGAAGGAACGATTGAAGAAGTCATTCTTGCAACAAATGCGACTGTTGAAGGTCAAGCGACTGCACATTATTTGGTTGAAGCAACTAAGCATTTACCGATTCATATGACTCGAATTGCACAAGGTGTACCACAAGGTGGTGAATTGGAATATGTGGACAGCCATACCTTGAGTCAGGCTGTTCATAACCGCATGCGTATGAAATAATACTTTTATCGGATATTTTATTTATTTACATTAAATTCATGCTGTTAATTTAAACAAATAATTAAATTTTACATTTTGTCTTACATTATCGTAGATATATTTACTTTAAAATATGGCACTATTGGCGAGCGAAAAGGACTTTCGCTTTTGTTAAATGGATTTAGGAGTACTTTTATGTTTTGCATGTGGAATACTGATTAAATTTTTTTTGCATTTGATCTTGTGTTGAGCAATAACTGCAATTCTACAGTTTTATTGCGAGTAGTTCTTTTATTTTTTACTTGAGCAAATATGTTTCAGTTTATCCAGCAGCAAAAAGATTTAGCTGTTCTCCTCACTCAGATGGAACAATGTTCCACATATGCACTTGATACCGAGTTTATTAAGGTTGATACCCTTTACCCAAAATTAGGGGTATGTCAGATTAATTTGAATGGTCAGGTTGTATTGTTAGATGGAACATCTTTAGACCTCGAGCATTTCTGGCAGAAATTATTTGCTGCTCAACAAAATATTTTCCATGCATGTGGCGAAGATATTGATTTGATTTATCATTATGCAGATCAAAAGCCGCTCAAAAATGTATTTGATACTCAAGTTGCCATGGCATTTCTTGGGCATGGTTTGCAGGTAAGCTATCAGAATGCACTTAAAACATATTTAAATATAGATATTGAAAAAGATCAAACGCGTTCAGATTGGCTTGCTCGCCCATTGAGCCAAGAGCAAATGAGTTATGCCGCGAATGATGTTTTATATTTGGTAAAACTTGCTGATGCCGTTAAAAATGATCTGCAAACAAAAGGTTTGTATCAGTATGTGTTGGAAGATTGCCAAAATTTAACTAAAGATATCGCAATGGAAACGCCACTTCCTGAGCTGTATACAGATATTGGAAATTACCGTCACTCTCGCCGTGAGTTAATGCAGTTACAACAACTGAGTATCTGGCGTGAACAAATTACCAAAGCATTAAATCAACCACGTAGTTTTATTCTTAGAAATTCAACTATGATTGATTTGGTTGAAAAGAACCCTCGCAATAACTTCCAACTTGCTCAAGTGAAAGATATTCGCCCGAATGTTGTGCGTGAGCATGGTAAAATGATTCTAGATCTACTCAAGTTTTTACCCCCTGAAGCTGAGTGGCCATTAAGAATAGCGCGTCCAGTGAAAAGCAATTCAAAAGAAATTGCTCCTAAAATTGATGCATTGATAGAGCAGATAGTTGCTCAAACATATATTCCTAAAGAAGTATTGCTACGCAAGAAGTGGTTGAATGCAATTTATGAACACGTTGTGTTTCATTTAGATGAGCAAGACCTACCACCTTATTTACTGGGTTGGCGATACGATATTTTAACCAAACCAATGATCGAATTACTTCAGCAAGACATTGATTATCTAGCGATGCAAATGAAGGTTTCTAGGTAGTATAAAAAAGAGCTAATTAACTAGCTCTTTTTTTTGCTTTAATAATCAGCATCATTGGGCGTCTTAGTTCATCTTGCCAACCCATTCGCTCAACCATTTCTTTTGGTGGTGTTGGTTCAATGAGTGCAGTGATCTCAAATCCCGCTTTTAATAATCCTGTAATATGTGTCTCAATAGTTCTGTGATATTTCACGACATCAGCACCGAGGAAGTGAGTATTTCGCTGACCTTCTTCGAAGTAATGATCTACTGGCCAATGTAAAGCGGCGCTTTCTGCATCATAGAACCAATCTTGTTGAGCACGTGCTGTAAATATAGGATGCTCAACCGAGTAGTAAAACTCTCCTAACGGCTTCAATAGATCGGCAGCTTTTTGAAATACCGCATCGATATCTTGAATATAATGAAGTGCTAATGAGCTGATAATCGTATCAAATGATGCTGTATCTGCTTGGAATGTTTCAATTGCTGTCTGCTGGTAGGTGACACGATCTGATGTAGTGATTCGTTTAGCTTTTTCTAGCATCTTTGCAGAGAGATCTATACCAATCACGGATAACGCACCTTGTTCTGCTGCATATTGACAATGCCAACCGTAACCACAGCCTAAATCAAGCACACGCTTATCTTTCAAATCAGGCATATGTGTTTGAAATGCGCTCCATTCGCCAGCCGCTTTTAAACCGTCTACAGAACGGGGCATTTTTGCATATTCAGTGAAGAAGTTTGGATCGTCGTATTTATTTTGCTGCATATCAGAGATTCAAATTAAAATCGCTTGATAATTATCACATTTGTCATAAAAGAGCGTTGTATGCTTTTGTTTTCACTTTATAGGCTACGTTTTCTCTATAGAGGAGAAAAAGGCGACTAAAGCGTTAACAATCCTTAATGTATCCATTTTTATTTTGATGTATGCTGTCTTTGATTGTTAATAGATGTGAGTAAACATGCACTGCGATATTTATAGATCGAGCAAAAAAGATGAAATGTATATGTATATTGCTCGTCCAAACTATCCTGATGACAAAGAACAGGAAAACCCATTTGAAATTATTCCTGAGACTGTCTTAACCGCATTTGGTAAAGCGACTTTTGTCATGCATTTGGAACTCCACACAGAACGTAAGCTTGCTCGTGTAAATGTCCTACATGTTTTGGACTCTTTACAAACGAAAGGCTTTTTCATTCAAATGCCGCCTGAAGGGTTGATTAATCCAAATGCGGTAGAACCAGAGGGTCTGCGTGGTGCTTGAGACATTAACAGCAATATGGTCGCATATTCTTTCGGTACTGGATCAGTTTCCTGAAGAAAACGTTGCGATCATTGTTTATGTGACAGGAACACTCATCGCATTGTGGTGCTGGTATCGTTTGATGACACGTCTTCCAAATCCTATTGGTGGGGTTTTATGGATTATTGTGTTTGCGATTTTAGTTACCCCAACGGTTTCTGAAGGTCCAAATTCAGAGTTGGCTCCTGCGATTTTTGGTTTGCTGTTTGGCGTGTTAACCAAAGAACAGTCACTTATTTGGGCAAATGCATCATTGATTCTATTTGTAATCGGTGTTGGATTGCTCATTGGTTTCTGTTGGTCAAAATACACGATCAATAAAACTGCAAGTACAGTTTAGATACAAAGTTAAATATAGAAAAATAAGGTTTTTAAATGTCTGCTGATACACAACACTTCACTGGTACAGATCAATATATTGCTACCGATAGCCTAAAACTCGCAGTTAAGGCTGCGCGCGCTTTACAGAAACCGCTCTTGGTCAAAGGTGAGCCGGGCACAGGTAAAACTTTGCTTGCTGAGCAAGTTGCGACAAGTCTTGGTTTAAAGCTCATTACTTGGCATATCAAGTCAACGACTAAGGCGCAGCAAGGGTTATATGAGTACGATGCTGTTTCACGCTTACGTGATAGTCAGTTAGGTGATGATCGTGTCTACGACATTAAAAACTATATTAAACCGGGTAAATTGTGGGAAGCATTTACCAGTGAAGAGCGTTGCGTATTGTTGATTGATGAAATCGACAAAGCTGATATTGAGTTCCCAAATGACTTACTGCATGAACTCGACAAAATGTCATTTTATGTTTACGAGACAGGTGAAACAATTACAGCGACACAGCGCCCAATTGTGATCATCACATCGAATAATGAAAAAGAACTTCCAGATGCATT
>NZ_DJLC01000202.1:23002-23293 GCF_002434875.1 Acinetobacter sp. UBA6526
TGAAAAAGAACTTCCAGATGCATTCTTGCGCCGTTGTTTCTTCCATTATATTGAGTTCCCTGATGAAGCAACGATGCGTGACATCATTGCTGTACATTTTCCAAGCATTTCAAATACCTTGGTCAGTGAAGCTTTACAAGTCTTCTTTAAGTTACGTGAAATTCCGAATCTGAAAAAACCACCATCAACGTCTGAATTGATTGATTGGTTAAGTTTGTTGATGGCTGATGATATGCCTGAAGATGTATTACGTAATCACGATAAATCAAAGGCGATTCCACCACTATACGG
>NZ_DJLC01000001.1:0-14541 GCF_002434875.1 Acinetobacter sp. UBA6526
AATATATAAAAAAAGAGGAATAAATCCTCTTTTTTTTATGAATTTGTGATTACTGCTTAATCACTTTGGTTTTTGCCAATTTATCATGCAATGTTTGACGATTTTTGCTAAAACCTAAAGCGTAATCGATAATCGTGATAAATGGCATAAACAGCATATTTAAAATAATAAACAAAACGCTTCTCAACCAGAAAGCACGAATCACTGACACATGAGCAGACGTTTCAATATCAACAATTTTAACTTTAGCTAATTTTTTGCCAATGCTTTGACCGGATTTTGCGATAAAGAATGCTTGAATCATAAGCATGATAATTAAGTAAACAAAAATACTCATCCATGCTTCATTTGGAATCAAGTGCATGACTTGTTGCTGTAGTTCGACTGCTTTTGTTGATGCGACTTCTGTCGCTTGCAATTGTTTTTGAATTTCAAATAGTTCTTTGTACTGACTTTCATTAAAAAAGAAAGATGGAATTGCAAGCATAGGTAACCAAAGCATGAGATCCAAAACTTTAGCTAAGGCTCTAGAAGCGAATGAAGCTAGTTCAGGTGCGGGTGCTTTTTGCTCCACTTTAATATGAAAAGTAGTATTCTCAGTTTCATTTTTAATTTGGTTACTGAAAGGTGAATAACCTACAGGTTCGTATACAAGTTTTCCTTGAGTTAATTCGCCAAGTGTTTTCCATTCGGTCATACCTTCATGCCAAACTAAGTCAGTGAGTAAGACTTGTTGGCTAGAAAGCATTTGGTTCACTTGTTCTAAACTATAAGGTCCAGCTTGTTGATTGTTACGAGCCAAGTAAATTTGCATAATTTAAAAATCTCAAAGACTAAAGATGAAAAAAGACCCCACGAAAGGGTCTTTTTTTAAAAAAGACTAGGCTTTCTTGATTTGCTCTTCTGCAAGGAAGAACCAAGTATCAAGCACTGAATCAGGGTTAAGTGACACAGATTCAATACCTTGTTCCATGAGCCATTTTGCAAGGTCAGGGTGATCAGAAGGACCTTGACCACAGATGCCCACATATTTTCCAGCTTTACGGCAAGCATGAATTGCCATAGAAAGGAGGGCTTTTACTGCTGCATCACGTTCATCGAATAAGTGAGAAACGATACCAGAGTCACGGTCTAGACCAAGTGTTAATTGTGTTAAGTCATTTGAACCGATTGAGAAGCCATCAAAATGTTCAAGGAATTGTTCAGCCAATAAAGCATTGGTTGGTAATTCACACATCATAATAACTTTTAATCCGTTTTCACCACGTTTTAAACCATTTTGAGCAAGCAATTCGATAACACGTTTTGCTTCAGAAACAGTACGAACGAATGGAATCATGATTTGGACATTGGTTAAGCCCATTTCATCACGTACTTTTTTCAACGCACGGCATTCAAGTTCAAAGCAATCACGGAAGTTGTCAGAAACATAACGACTCGCACCACGGAAGCCCAACATTGGGTTTTCTTCTTCTGGTTCGTAAAGCTTACCGCCGATTAGGTTTGCATATTCATTTGATTTGAAATCAGACATACGAACAATGACTGGTTTTTCAGCAAAAGCTGCAGCCAGTGTTGAAATACCTTCAACCAATTTTTCTACATAGAATTCAATTGGTGAAGAATATCCAGCCGTACGTGTCATCACAGCAGCACGAGTTTCGCGAGGAAGACTTTCGATATTCAACAATGCTTTTGGATGCACGCCAATCATACGGTTGATAATGAATTCAAGGCGTGCAAGGCCAATCCCTTCATTTGGAATTTGAGCAAAGTCAAATGCGCGGTCAGGGTTACCAACGTTCATCATGATTTTGAACGGTAATTGAGGCATTGAGTGAATAGAGTTACGTTGAACTTCGAAGTCTAACGCGCCTTCATAAATAAAGCCTGTATCACCTTCAGCACAAGAAACAGTCACTTCTTGACCATCAGTCAATACTTCTGTTGCGTTACCACAACCAACGATTGCAGGTACACCAAGTTCACGCGCGATAATTGCTGCATGGCATGTACGACCACCGCGGTTAGTTACAATCGCAGCTGCGCGTTTCATTACTGGTTCCCAGTCTGGGTCAGTCATGTCAGATACAAGTACATCACCGTCTTGTACTTTATCCATTTCTTTAATAGACGTTACAACACGTACTTTACCAGAACCGATACGTTGACCGATTGAACGACCTTCACAAATAACCGTACCGCGTTGCTTTAACAGGTAACGTTCCATTGTGCCAACATTTTGACGGCTTTTTACTGTTTCTGGACGTGCTTGAACGATATAGATTTGGCCATCATCACCATCTTTTGCCCACTCGATATCCATTGGAGAGCCGTAATGTTGTTCGATGATTAGCGCTTGTTTTGCGAGTTCATGTAATTCATGGTCGTTTAGTGCAAATTGTTGACGTTCAGGTTTTTCAACATCAACAACAACAACTGATTTACCAGCAGCACCTTCTTCACCATAAATCATTTTTTGGTGTTTAGAGCCAAGGTTGCGACGTAAAACAGCGTGTTTACCACCATTTAAAAGTGGTTTTGATAAATAGAATTCGTCTGGGTTAACAGCACCTTGTACAACCATTTCACCCAAACCGTAAGATGCAGTAATAAATACCACATCACGGAAACCAGATTCTGTATCAAGTGTAAACATTACACCAGCAGCACCAGTTTCTGAACGAACCATACGTTGTACGCCGGCAGAAAGAGCAACAACACTGTGTTCAAAACCTTGGTGTACACGATAAGCAATTGCGCGGTCATTATATAAAGATGCAAATACTTCTTTGATCGCGATAAGAATGTTATCAATACCACGAATATTCAAGAAAGTTTCTTGTTGTCCTGCGAAAGAAGCATCAGGTAAATCTTCAGCAGTTGCTGAAGAGCGTACTGCAACAGCAATGTCTGGGTTGCCGTTTGAAAGTGCTGCGAAAGCCTCGCGAATTTCTTTTTCTAATGCGTTAGTAAGCGGCGTGTCTACAATCCATTTACGGATTTTGGCACCTGTTTCAGCAAGTGCAATAACATCATCTACGTTAAGTTGTGCAAGTTCAGCCTGAATGCGAGCGTTTAAACCGCTCTGATCCAAGAACTCACGATAGGCAGCAGCAGTAGTTGCAAAGCCGCCTGGTACCGATACACCAGCATTGGATAAATGGCTGATCATTTCACCCAAAGATGAGTTTTTCCCACCTACGAGTTCGACATCGTGTTTTCCTAATTTTTCCAGACCGATTACGCGCGCTTCCAAAGTATTTACTCCACTTTTTTTGCAGTATGAATGACCATCATTGGTATGAAATTATACGAAAGTGCTTAGAATTAGTGTTTTACTAAGCGACAGTCATGTTAGATGAGTTTACTATAAAGATTATAGAGCACTAAGACAAATGTTTAAGGAGAATTTTGATGCCCGAAAGTAAACAAATTAAACGGAGCGTATTCTTTATTTCAGATGGGACAGCAATTACAGCAGAAACCCTTGGACATTCACTACTTGCACAGTTTCCGAACGTTGATTTTGATATTCATATCATGCCGTATATTACAACTGAAGAAGCTGCAATGAACGTCGTTGCGGAGATTAATACTTGTCAAAATCGTGATGGCTCTTTGCCACTTGTTTTTGATACTTTGGTTGATCCTCATGTCCGTGAAATTATTAATACAGCTAAAGCCGTAAATTTGGATGTCTTCGAGGGATTAATTAGTAAGCTTGAACAAGAACTTGGAATTCCGCCAACAACTTTGGTTGGACAAACCCATGCGGTAACCGATTCAGAATATTATAAAGCGCGTATTGATGCGGTTCATTTTGCATTAGATAACGATGATGGTGCTAGAACACGTCATTATGATAAAGCCGATATTATTTTAATTGGTGTGTCTCGTTCAGGTAAAACTCCAACTTCTATTTATCTGTCATTGCAATTCGGAATCCGTGTAGCAAACTATCCTTTGACAGAAGAAGACTTGGATGACAATCGTTTACCAAAGGTTTTAAAAGAGCATAAACATAAACTCTTTGGTCTCATGATTGATGCAGAACGTTTAGTTGCAATCCGCAATGAGCGTAAGGCAAATAGCCGTTATGCAAGTTTTAGTCAATGCCAAATGGAATTGCGAGCAATTGAGGGAATTTATATTTCTGAAGGCATTAAATACTTGAATGTTACTGAAATGTCGATTGAGGAAATTTCAACTCGTGTGCTGCAAATGACTGGCTTAAAACGTCGTATAGGTTAATGAATAATACGCTAATCAATTTTAATCACTTGGTTAGCGCTTCTTTGTTTGTGTTGAATACGTAAATGATTCGTTATAAAACTTAGCATTCATCATCGAATGAGATATTAAAATTTTATAATTATTTGAAATTTAATTGAAAAAATTAAGTGATTTTAGTTGCTTGTAATTATTTTATAAATAATGATAAATAGATCACATTTTGATATAATAATGGTGATTTAAATCTTGTTGTGAAATTGCCAGTATATAAATAATATTTCTGGCTCGTCGTCTTTTCAGTGGGGGCATTCCATCAGGAACCTAAACTTGCGGAGTTGAATGAGCAACATATGAATCTAGCTTCATCTTTACAATTTATTCATCAAATGAATGAAACTCAACAAAAAGTCTTCAATAGTATTCCAAGCTTAGTCTGGTTACTTACAGAGCAAGGCGATGCATATTTCTTTAATAAGATTAGTCAGGAATATCTTGGTTTTCATGAATCTGAATCTCTTGTAAAAGAATGGATGGAGTTGATTCATCCCGATGATTTAGATGTCTTCCAAAGTGAGTGGTCTCAAGCCCTACCATTAAAATCTCAAATTCAGGTTGAATGTCGACTTAAACATCACACTGGCGCGTATCGCTGGTTTTTAGTTTCTGCAAAATTTGTAGAACAATGCTCAGATCAAGCAGGTTATTGGTTTGTGAATAGTGTTGATATTCATGAGACAAAACAATTTCAGCAAAATCTCGTAAAATATATTCATGCCCAAACTAATATGTTGGATACCAGTGTTGACTGTATAAAACTGTTAGAAGCGGATGGATCTTTATTACATGTCAATAAGTCAGGTTGCGCTGCGTTGAATATTCCCGAAAGTCATCATACTTTTGGAATGAAATGGATCGAACTTTTACCATCAGAAATTCGAACAAAAGCAACTCGTGCACTTAAGATTGCATTGCAGGGTAAAACTGCGCGTTTTCGTGGAATGAGAGAAAACGGGCAAAAAATACAATATTGGGATAATTTACTCACACCGATTTTAAATGATCAAGGCCAAACGGAATGTGTGTTGTGTATGTCGCGTGATGTAACAGCACAAAGAGAAACTGAGATGCGTTTGCGTATAGCTAGCGAGTTAGATGAGTTAACGGGTTTATACAATCGACGTTTCTTTAAATTACAACTTAAACGTTCATTACATAAGCATAAAGCCAATAAAAAATTAATGGGCTTGATGTTGTTGGATTTGGACTATTTTAAACATGTTAATGATACTTTGGGGCATGCCGCTGGTGATCATTTATTGCGAGTTTTATCCAAACGTATTGAAAATATTCTCCCTGAGAATACTTTTGTCGCACGTTTAGGTGGGGATGAGTTTGCTGTCGTTGTAAATGGTATTGATTCAGAAAGCGAGCTTGAGCGTATTGCGCTTGAGGTTGGTAAACAGTTGGATGCACCTATTACTTATGCGGGAAATCTAATTAATGGCAGCATGAGTATTGGTTGTGCAATTTACCCACGAGACTCTAAAGACTCTGTTAATTTGATGAAATGTGCCGATACAGCTTTAAATGATTTAAAAGCGACAGGGCGCGGCGGTTTTAGAATGTTTAATCAACATATGCAGATCGCAGCTCAAAACATCGCAATTCAATTGAATGAAGCCCGTCATATTATTCGAGATGATCTGATTATTCCATTTTATCAGCCTAAAGTTCGTTTGAGTGATGGCAAAGTCGTTGGTTTTGAAGCATTACTTAGATGGCAAACTTCAGATCATCAAGTGCATTCTCCAAGTAATGTTGAACAAGCATTTCAAGATTATGCACTCGCTACAAAAATCAGTGATGCAATCCAAAATAAAGTCTTTAAAGATATGTCTATTTGGATGGAGCAAGGGCTTGAGATCGTGCCTGTTTCGATTAATGCAGCACCAGTAGAGTTTCTAAAAGATAATTATGCTGAACGTTTATTGCATCGATTAAATTTATATAAGATTCCACATCATTTAATTGAGATCGAAATTACAGAGCATATATTGGATGATCGTGGTTCAGACTATGTTGTTAGAGCGTTAAACCTATTAAAACAACATGGTGTACGTATCGCACTGGATGATTTTGGAACAGGGCATTCTTCTTTAACAAGATTGAGAGATTATCCTGTAGATTGCTTAAAAATTGATTGTGATTTCATTCGAAGAATGAATCAAGATGAAGCTATTTTAGCGATTGTGCAGGCAATCGTAGCTTTAGGACCAAAACTTTCTTTAGATATTGTGGCAGAAGGAATTGAAAATACAGAACAATTAGAATTATTAAAAAGTTCTGGATGTACTATGGGACAGGGGTATTTGTTTAGTCAAGCTGTCAATATGCAACGTGCAAAACAAATGCTTACGCAGGCTATTTAAATGAAGACAGTTAGTTTTGTTATGAATAAGGCTTATTATTGATCAATAAGCCTTATTCATGATTTGAGTTTATGTGTTTTTAATATCCATTAGTAAGCTAAAGTTTTCTAAGCGCTTATCCGTATCGTAAATATCACAAGTAAAGATAAATTCATCAACATCGTATTGCGCAGCGATCTTTTCTAGACTTGTTTTGACTGTTTGTTGTGATCCAATTTGAGCCATTGCATAGAAGTTTTGAATCGCCATTTGTTCAGCACTTGTTGCTAAACCCTCAGTCGATTCAATAGGTGGTTTTAACTTTAAACTATGGCCACGAATTAAATTTAAAATACGTTGATACGAGCTGGTCGCTAGGTATTGAGCTTCTTCATCAGTTTTAGCTACAACAGAGGGGATTCCCATTGAAACATAAGGTTTATCTAGATATTCAGAGGCTTGGAAATTTTCGCGATATAGTTGAATCGCTTGACCTAGCATTCTAGGAGCGAAATGTGATGCAAATGAGTAAGGTAATCCTAGTTTAGCTGCGAGTTGTGCACTAAACAGACTAGAACCCAATAACCAAACTGGAACCTGAGTATTTTGCCCAGGCGTAGCAATGATTCTTTGGTTTGCTTGAGGTGCTTTAAAATACTGCAAAATCTCCATAACGTCTTGAGGGAATTGATCTTCAGTTTCTTGTCTTCCTCGACGTAAGGCTCTCATTGTTAACGGATCTGTTCCAGGAGCACGACCCAAACCAAGTTCAAATCGATTAGGATAAAGTGTGGCTAAGGTTCCAAACTGTTCTGCAACAACGAGTGGAGCATGATTAGGTAGCATAATGCCGCCCGAACCTAAGCGAATATTTTGAGTATGTGCAGCGATAAAGCCTAATAAAACTGCTGTAGCAGAACTGGCAATACCATCCATATTATGATGTTCTGCTAACCAAAAGCGCTCATAACCTAGTTTTTCAGCATGTTGCGCTAATTCAAGTGCATGTCTTAGAGAAAACTCGATACTTTTGTCATCTCTAACGGGAGCTAATTCTAAAATAGAGAACTTTAAATCTTGCAGTGATTTCATAATAAATACTCAATACTTTATATCGTAATAATACGATATATGTGGGGTTTTGTATATCGTTGTTTTTCGATATTTATTTTGAAGTAATAAAAAAAGCACCCGTAGGTGCTTCGAGAAAAAACAGATTAACGGTTTTTATACCAACCGCGGTGCAAGCCATTGTCATGACGGTATTTATGACGAGAGTTCGAATTATAGTAGCGACGATCATCGTAAGAACGACGATTGTCATAGCGACGGTCATAACGATCATTATAACGACGATCAGCATCACGATCTTGACCAACTTTTTGACCTAATGCAGCTCCACCAGCAGCACCAATCGCAGCACCAATATAACCACCATTCGTGCCACCCATGTTACGACCAACGGTATATCCGCCTACACCACCTAAACCACCACCGATAGCTGCTTCAGTACGATCGCGTTTATTACTTGATGCGGCTGCACCACCAGCACCACCAATTGCAGAACCAAGCATGGCGCCTGTTTGACCACCAAGCTGCTGACCAATTGCTGTACCAACCACACTACCTAAAGCTGAAGTCGCTGCAACGCGTGTAGAATTATCAGCATGGGCAACATTCATCATTGAGGCAGTCGCTAAAATTGCACCACATAACCAAATATTCGATTTCATTGTGAAACTCCTTATCCATTGTTCTGGACAGCATTCTTTTTAACTTGATGCAAATGTAACAATACTTTTTAGTGAAAATATGGAGTGCAATATCTGGAATGAGATAGTTTGACGATGCTTTTGTATGTGTTCTATTACAAGTGAAGAGATTGTGAAGAAATTATAAAAAAGATGAATAGAAAGCAGGCAACGAAATTAAAGTTAATCGAGTACAATAAATTAAGTTTGATTTAGGTTCTTCATATGTTGCTGGAAAAAATTTTACAGTCTCAAGGTTTTGGTTCTAGAAAATATTGCCAGCAACTGATTAAAAATGGCTCTGTAATGGTCGAAGAGCAAGTCTGTGAGAATCCAAAACAGAATTTTAATACGGAACAGCTCAGTTTTCAGGTCTTTGGTGAGCAATATCAATTCCGAGAACACGTTTATATTGTTTTAAATAAACCGAGTGGTTATGAATGTTCGCATCAAGCGACGCATCATAAGAGTGTTTTTAGCTTATTTTCCGAGATTTTGATTCATCGTGGTATTCAATGTGTAGGTCGTTTGGATCAAGATACGACAGGGTTGCTACTTTTAACGGATGATGGTCAATATCTGCAGGCTTTAACACATCCGCGGAAACATGTACCTAAGGTCTATCATGTGACTACAGTAGACGCAATTTCCTTAGAGCAGAGAGAACAATTAGAGCGGGGCGTAGAGTTACGTAATGAAAAAGGAGTGTTTACAGCAACTGATGTTGAGCTATTTTCAGAATATCAGTTGTCGATGACTATTCATCAAGGTGTTTATCATCAAGTAAAGCGGATGTTGGCAGCGGTAGGAAATAAAGTAGAAAAGCTACATCGAAATCAAGTTGGCTCACTTATTCTCCCTGACTTAGAGGAAGGCGAATGGATGTATTTAACACCCGCTCAAAAGCTACTGAGCCAAAATATTTCTAAAGAAGACGCTTTACTTTAAAAAGCAGTGAAAGGTGTTGAACTCATCATCACGGATGAAACCCATTTGCTCATAAAGGCGATGAGATTCAAGATTATTGCGTTGAGTTTCTAAACTAATTCGAAGCGCATTTTCATGGCGAGCAAAAAGAATTGCAGTATCAATTAATTGTTTTGCTGAACCTTGTTGTCTGTAAAAAGGAGTAACGTATACATCATCTAAGACATAATAGGTTTCACATGCGACTGAAGAGAATGCGAGATATAGAAGTACAAAACCCGTGAAGACATCATCTTTTACGTGGATAAAAATAACACTGTCTTTATTGTCATAACGATGTTTTAAAAATTGATAAGATTGTTTGATATTTGAAGATGCACCGTAGAATTGGCGGTATTCATCAAATAAGGTCGCAAGTTGGTGAAGATCTTCTTGAGTTGCCCTTTTAACAATCATCCTAAGTCATCCTTAAACTTATAATTTTATTTGGACTGACAGGATAGCGAAAAAATTCAGCTTAAAAAATAGAAACTTGTGTATAAATGCAACATTGTTAAGTTTTGTCACTTTCACCTAAAAGTGCATTCAACTCTTCAAATAAATCTTCATGGTCGTCTTCAACGTCGATAGAAGATGGATTTTCAGCATTTGCGGCATTTTTAGATTTTCGCAATTTGAGCAACTGTTCCATATTTATATTTTGATTTTCAATTGCAAAAGGAATTGATTTCGTCAGAACCACCTGTTTGAAGAAAAGACGTACGGCTTGGGCAGGGGAGATCCCTAGCTGTTTAAAGACAGCAAAAGCTTGTTTTTTTTCCTGAGAATCAAGTCGAACCTGATAAACTTCTGTTTTTCGCATGAAGAATAAGACCAAATATTTTTAGTTATCGTCATGTATTTTAAACCATCGCAATGTAATTTCAATATTTTTGAGCTGAAAATATAGAATTTTTGTCATTACGTTGTGTTTGCAATGTGAGTTCGTGGTGAGAACTGAACTGCATTTCTTGGTTTGTGATGGGATCTATGAAATTAATTGCCTTTGCAAGTAATTGAAGTGGGGTAGTAAAATCATCATCATCTCTATGCTGAATCACTGGATAAAATGAGTCATTAAGTATAGGAATACCAAGTGAATTCAGGTGTACACGCAGTTGATGTTGTTTCCCTGTTTTCGGTTTTAAAAGGTATTTCGCGAGTTGTAGATCATGCTCTAACAGTTCAATATAAGTTTCACTATTACTTTCCTTTTCATTATTAATTTGCATCGTGTAAAAAGGATGTCCTTTTTCTAAATGCAAGTTTACTGTTTGTGGAAATGTGAGTTCAGAGCGATAAGCTGCAATTGCATGGTAGGTTTTTTGTACTTTTCGTTCTGCAAATAACTGTTGATAAACACCACGAGAGGCAGGTCTTTTACTAAATAATACGATGCCAGCCGTTTCTCTATCTAAGCGATGGATTGGGGTTAAATCTACATAGCCTGTTTGTTTTTTTAATCGTACCAAAAGCGTTTCTTGAACGTATTGTCCTGTTGGACTCATGGTTAAAAAATGAGGTTTATCGACCACGATCAGATCATCATTTTCAAATAATATTTCATGTTGAAAAGGTACATGGATTTCATGCGCAAGAAAGCGATAATAAAAAATATGGGTATTGGGTGTATAGGTGCTATTTAATTGTAGTTGTGAGCCATCAGCAGCATAAATAAGCCCATCATCAAAACGTTGTTGCCATTCACTTGCATGAATATGTGGAAAATGTTGGCAGAGGTAATCAAAAATCGTATTTGCGATAACTTCTCTTGGTAAAAAGACTTTGCTTGCACTGACGCCATTAATAAGTGGTGGGGTAAATTCTAGAATAGATGACATACAGTACATTCGACTCAGTATAAACGATGTAAAAAAAGCCAGTTTAAAAGCACATGATTAGGCTTTGTGGCAGTGCAATGTTATTATAACGACCATCCCAATTTTGTTCTATTTGCCATGTCGTATTCAGTGAAATTTACTTTAAATCATGAACAAGACACTCAGCGTTTTGCACAAGTACTCTCTCAGCATGTGCATGCTGGCATTATTTACTTAATTGGTGATTTGGGCGCTGGAAAAACTACATTTACACGCTATTTTCTGCAAAATTTAGGTCATAACGGTTCAGTAAAAAGTCCAACTTATACCTTGGTTGAACCTTATAATATTAATGGTCGCGACATTTTTCATTTCGATTTATATCGTTTGGATGATCCTTATGAGTTAGAGTTGATGGGAATTCGTGATTATTTGGAAACGCCTGAGGCATTATTTTTATTTGAATGGCCATCTAAAGGTGGTGAGGAAATTCCAAAAGCCGATGTGGTCATCGACATTCAAAAGTCAGAAGATGAGCTCACTCGATTTGTGACTTTAACTGTAGATTCTCAAGCACTGTCTCAAACGTTGCAGGAACAATTGCATGGCGCATGATTCAACAGATCGTTCAACTCGCCGTATCCATACTCTTAATGCCGCATTAGCCAACCAAATTGCTGCGGGTGAGGTGATCGAACGCCCGTCATCCGTCGTAAAAGAGTTATTAGAAAACTCAATTGATGCTAGTGCGACTGAGTTGATCATTCGTGTGGCTCAGGGCGGTTCGACTTTAATTGAAATCATTGATAACGGGAATGGCATTCACCCAGAAGATTTACCTTTGGCAGTGATGCGACATGCGACTAGTAAAATTCAAACTTCTGAAGACTTACATGCGATTGTTAGCTTGGGCTTTCGTGGGGAAGCATTGGCATCCATCGCTGCTGTGTCTCGTTTAACTTTGACCAGCAGTCAAGATGAACAAGGCGTGGGTTATCAAGTAGAAGTCAATGGTACCGCTTTCGATCATCAGCAAGTTCAAGCGGTTGCCACACAGAAAGGTACACATATTCGTGTTCAGGATTTATTTTTTAATGTTCCTGCACGTCGTAAATTTCTAAAAAAGCCAACAACAGAATTTAACCATATTGAAGAAATTGTTCGCCGTTTGGCTTTAACACATTTCGATATTCGTTTTGTACTTGAGCACAACGATAATATCCGTTTAAACCTACCTGTGGCTGATAGTGGTGAGTTACGTTACCAACGTGTTCAACAGTTACTCGGTCAACAATTTATTCAAAATGCCTACTGGGTTGATGCTGAAAGTATCAATATGCGCTTATCTGGATGGTTGGGGCATCCTTCTGATGCGCGTGCACAAGCAGATTTGCAATATGTTTATGTAAATGGTCGTATTGTTAAAGACAAAACCATTTCACATGCGCTGCGTATGGCATATGAAGGTATTTTGCATGGTCATCAGCATTCTTCTTATTTGTTGTTTTTAGAAGTAGATCCTGAAAATATTGATGTCAATGTACATCCAACCAAGCATGAAATTCGCTTTCTAAATCAACGTGAAGTGCATGAATTTGTGCGTCATTATGCCAAATCAACTTTATCGCAATTTCAAACAGCTAGTGCAGATTTAGCACAGGCAATGAAAACAGATGAAAGTACAACAGAAAACTTTGATTATCAGCCTCAGCCCAAATACCAAGAACAATTTAATTTACATCGTGCTGCGGTTGAAGCAGAGTCATCAGCCAATCAACATGTAGCTGTTTCAACTGATTTATTGACTGAATTTAATCAAAGTCGTCCTCAAGCCGTAAATTATAATTCTGGATCACAAGAACCTCGTTATAATGGTTCTGCACAATTAAATAATGCGCTTAAAACATATTTGGCGCCATTGCGTGGTGGAGAAACTCCTACCACCTTTGATCACGGGGAAGTTGAAAGTAATCAAACGGTTCCATCACGTGTGGATGAATTTCCATTAGGTATTGCAATAGCACAACTTCATGGCATTTATATTCTTGCGCAAAATACCGAAGGCTTGATTATTGTTGATATGCATGCAGCACACGAACGCATCTTATTACAACAAATGAAGTCAGCATGGGATAAACCTGAATTTTGGACATCGCAGCAATTATTGATTCCAAAAATTGTTTCAATTACGCGTATGCAAGCCACTCGCATCGAAGATTTACAACCCCAATTACAACGACTCGGTTTGGAAGTCGATCAGTATGGGGATGATCAAGTGATCGTACGTGGTGTGCCTGCCATTTTACATAAAGCAGATTTTGAGAAATTGATTCCAGAATTGCTCAATGATCTTGATCCAAATGATGAAGCAAGAGGTTTATTGCAAAAACGTGATGAATTACTCGCTGGTATGGCATGTCATGGCGCTGTGCGTGCTCATCGGCAGTTAAGCCTTTCTGAAATGAATGCCTTATTGCGTCAAATGGAACAAACTGAATTTGCTAGCCAATGTAATCATGGCCGTCCGACTTGGCGTGCATTTCCACTGCATCAATTAGATAAATTATTTGCTCGAGGAGAGTAGTTGTACATGTCAAATCAATTGCCCGTCATCAATTTAATGGGGCCTACCGCAAGTGGTAAAACTGCATTGGCATGTGAACTCTATGAGCGTGGTAATTTTGAACTAATTTCTGTTGATTCAGCCTTAGTTTATAAAGATATGGATATTGGTACAGCGAAACCAACCAAGGAAGAACAAGCACTTTATCCACATCATTTGATTGATATTATTACACCGTTGGAAGTGTATTCTGCAGCACAATTTGTCGAGGATGTTTGTCCTTTGATTGATGATATGCATGAGCGTGGGAAAACTCCCGTTCTCGTTGGTGGGACAATGTTATATTTCAAAGCACTGTTAGAGGGGCTTGCTGATAATTTACCAAATGCTGACCAAAATGTTCGTGATGCAATTACGGAAAAAGCGGAGCAGGAAGGGTGGCAGGCTGTCTATGATGAATTGGTTGCAGTAGATCCAATCGCTGGTCAAAAATTTAAAGTCTCTGATAAGCAAAGAATTATTCGCGCACTTGAAGTATATCGAATTACAGGTGAGCCAATAACAAAGTTACAGGCTGAACAACCTAAAAATCAACCTTACCGTTACACTTTTCATAACTACGCTTTGATGCCTGATCGGTTAGAATTACATAAACGCATTGAGCAAAGATTGAGCAAAATGTGGGAAATCGGTTTTTTAAATGAAGTGGAGGGCCTAATTGTAAAATACGATTTAAATGATAATTTACCGTCTATGCGGTCTGTTGGTTATCGTCAAGCTTTAGATTTTTTACTAAA
>NZ_DJLC01000212.1:0-24799 GCF_002434875.1 Acinetobacter sp. UBA6526
GGTGGTGTTTCAAAAAGTATGCTGAAAAAAAGCAGGTTGGATTTTGATAAAATAGAGAAATGCGAATAACTCTAGAAATCAAGTGTCCAGCCTGCCTAAGTGACAGTATAAAGAAAAATGGCACAAAAGTAGATGGTAAGCAAAATTACCAATGTAAAATATGCAGACGTCAATTTATTGGTGATCATGCTCTCAGTTATCAAGGCTGTCACTCAGGTATCAAAACCAAAATATTACACCTCATGGTGCGAGGCAGTGGTGTCAGGGATATAGCAGAAATTGAAAGAGTAAGTATCGGTAAAGTTCTACGGACACTTAGCCAATCAAAATATCAACTTCGAGCACAGCAAAGTCATTATGAAACCCTTGAAGTAGATGAGTTTTGGACTTTTGTTGGTCATAAGCAAAATAAACAATGGCTAATTTATGCCTATCATCGAGAAACAGGTGAAATTGTTGCTTATGTATGGGGTAACCGAGATTTAGCCACTGCAAAACGACTTAAATTAAAATTGAAGCAGTTAGGTGTAAGCTATACATGTATATCAAGTGACCATTGGGATAGCTTTGTTACGACCTTTAAAGAATGCAAACAGTTGATTGGTAAATTTTTCACTGTGGGTATAGAAGGCAATAATTGTCGATTACGGCATCGAATCAGGCGAGGCTTTAGGAGAAGCTGCAACTTCTCCAAAAAGCTTGAAAATCATTTCAAAGCCTTTGATTTAGTGTTCTTTTATATCAATAATGGATTCGTTTAATGCCAGCATACTTTTTGAAACACCACCGTATTGTGCAGTAAGTAGTTTTGTTAAATTTACAATAAAAAAATTGACAAAATGCTTTACGTTTCAATATAATTAATTGTAATATAAGAATATATTTGTTTTTAGTATATATATCCATTTTAAGACTTCGAACTAAATCTAAAAAGCCTCTTTTCAAATCTTGGAAAGAGGCTTTTTTATGTGCATCACATTTTTATCCTAAAATAAAATAAGACTTAAGTTATGGATTAATAATGATTGGCTTTCAATAAAAAGAACCAATCTATAGGTCATAAAATATGTAATAATTTTTGATTTCATTGATATTTAGTTGATTGATTTTAAATGTAAAAATAAAAAATTATTATTTCTTTGAAAAATATAAAGCTAGCCAGTGTTGCACATAATTTTTACAATTGGCTCTCTCCTTTATTATAAAAATGGCTCTCGTTTCTTCAGGGCCAAAACGACAAATTAAAGCCATAGGAAGTATGCATACGGAAGCGTTGTTTGGATCACTCTAGTTTTTCTGTAAGAACAAGAGCAATTCAGCGACACAATTTTTAGGGGGATATATTGAGCAATGAGGCAAGAAGCCTCGGATTGCTGGTATCCCTCATAGGTTAAGGAAAATGATATGGCAGCACATCAAGATGGTTCTGAAGCCAATCCCTCCCAAAATTTAAAACATGGTCTGCAATCACGACATTTGACGATGATCTCTATCGCTGGAGTGATTGGTGGCTCTTTATTTGTCGGTTCAGGCAGTATTATTTACAACACAGGCCCCGTGGTCTTTCTTACCTACGCTTTGGGTGGTTTGTTGGTCTGGTTCATTATGCGTATGCTCGGGGAAATGGCCGTTTTAAACCCTGACAGCGGTTCATTTTCAACTTATGCGGACCGAGCGATTGGTCGTTGGGCCGGTTTCTCAATTGGTTGGTTATATTGGTGTACTTTAGCCATGCTGATGGGGTGGGAAGCTTATGTTGCAGGTAAAATTTTAAATAATTGGTTCCCGTTTATCCCGATTTGGGCTTATATGGTTTTAGTGATTGGTGGGTTGGTCGCGGTCAATTTACAGAACGTGAAGAACTATGGTGAGTTCGAATTTTGGTTTGCATTGATCAAAGTCATCGCAATTGTGATATTCCTTGTGATTGGTAGTCTTGCGATCATGCACCTATGGCCGTGGGGTGATGTTTCAGCCGCAGGTGTGACCAATTTAACTGCCCAAGGATTTATGCCAAATGGTGCATCATCTGTTATCACTGCTTTACTTGGGGTCATGTTTGCCTACATTGGTGCTGAAATTGTGACTGTAGCAGCGGCAGAGTCAGAAAATCCGTCTAAAGAAATCCGTAAGGCATCTAATTCAGTTGTGTGGCGAATTGTTCTGTTCTATGTCGGATCGATGTTTGTCGCGGTATGTTTGATTCCTCACAATAATGAACTTTTAAAAGATTCAACTTGGGGAACCTATAGTGTCACGCTCAATGCCCTTGGAGTTCCTGAAGCACGTCATATCGTCAACTTTGTGGTACTGACATCGGTTTGTAGTTGTTTTAACTCCGCGTTATATACTTGTTCCCGTATGCTCTTTTCACTTGCGAAGCGTGGTGATGCGCCGAAAAGTTTTGCTTCTGTGAATCGTAAAAGTAGCCCATGGGTGGGTGTATTGGTATCGTGTTTCTTCTCGGTTATTGCTGTGATTTTAACAGCGACCAAGAGTATGGATGTCTATGATTTCTTCATGTTAACCACTGGTGCAGCGACCTTGTATGTGTATTTGACCATTGCTTATTCACAGTTGTGTATGCGCAAAAAGCTTGAGGCTGAAGGTGTTAATATTGAATTTAAAATGTGGATGTTCCCTTATTTAACTTATGTGGTGATCTTTGCAATTATTGCTGCCATCCTGACCATGTTGATTGAAGGGACCTATTTTAAAGAGGTGATCTATACCACAGCATTGTTTGGCATTATCGTGGTTTCAGGCTTATTGTCGCAAAAATTAGGTTGGGGGAAGGAGCGCAGAAAAACGCATTTAGCTCAAATCCATGAAGAAAAATTAGTCTAAGATTTAAAAAAGATAAGAGCCTCAATCTGGAGGCTCTTTTTTATTTATGCTTAAAAATATAAAACTCAATTGAGTGTTGGTACACCAGCTTCACGTAGGCATTGCAGCAATGTCCCAAATGCCATCACCATATCTTTCTCATTGACGCAGGCAAATCCCATCAATAAACCACGTTGAGCATGGGCATGTGAGCGCATGTAGTATTGAGACAGTGGTCGGACTTTGACTCCGCGCTCTAATGCCGTCGCGGCAACTTCGACATCATCACACGTGGCAGGTAACTTTAAAACTAGATGCAGACCCGCTGCTTCATCATATTCATGTAGAAATTCTGGTCCTAAATAGCGATGAATCAGACTGACTAAATAGTCCCGTCTTTTGCCATAAAGCAAGCGCATTCTGCGAATGTGAGCTTCATAATGACCTTCACGGATAAATTCAGCCAGTGCTTTTTGTTCTAAAAGATGCCCGCCACGATATAGCTCTGCAGCAACGATACGCAGTGGTGAAAACAGTGGCTTAGGCACAACTAAATAACCAATTCTCAAAGAGGGATAAATCGTTTTGCTAAACGTACCCATATACAGGACTGGGGCATTATTTTCCAAGCCTTGTAGCGATGGATAAGGCTGTCCAGAGAAGCGGAATTCACTATCGTAATCATCTTCTACGATCCAAGCATTGTGTTGACGTGCGATTTGAAGCAGTTGTTTACGACGGTTTAAGCTCAGATGTGAGCCTAAAGGATATTGGTGTGATGGCGTGACAAAAATCAGTTTGGGTGGTTGGCTTGGATTTTGTTCAGGAATGATTCCTTCTGCATCAACAGGCATTGGCTGAATATCTACGCCGTTAATTCTTAAATTATTACGCATTCCCCAATAGGCAGGGTCTTCAATCCAGACGCGATCGCCAATGTCACTCAGTGCGCGTGAGACTAAATCTATCGCTTGATGAATACCTTCCGTAATAATAATTTGATCAGCATCACATTGAACTGAGCGCGCTACCCGTAAGTAATCAGCTAAGGCACTGCGTAGCTCAAGACATCCCCCAGCATTGCTATAAATCAATCGGTTAATATCAGGTTCACGGCTTAAACGAGCTTGGATACGACTGAAAATATGATGAGGAAATTCGGTGACATCCGGTGCACCAGGCACAAAAGCACCCCATTGATGTGGCGATGCTGCGGCATAACCTAATAGGTTAGAACCTCGCTGTGATAAAGCATATGAACTTTGCGTAACTGGTAAATCGGGTTCTTTCTTTTTATTTTTGGTATTTAAAAATTTTTCAGGTAATTGCTCCGCTACCCATGTGCCGTGACCTGTACGTGCCTCTAAATATCCTTCAGCCTGTAATTGTTCATAAGCACTGAGGACGGTATTTCGAGAGACATGAATTTCGCTTGCTAAGTCGCGAGAAGCAGGTAGGCGAGTCATCGGTTGAACCACACCATCAATGATTGCACCACGCAGACAGCGGAACAGGCGTTGATGTAGTTTTCCCTCAGTGTCCTGTTGGAGTCTTTGTAACAAATGATCCCCAAGTAAACTGCGCAATTGGCTCTCTCCTACAGTTTAAAAATGGCTCTCGTCAGTTGTCATCAGACGAGCGAAATTACAGTTATAGGCAGTCATTGTATCGCATCCTAAAAATCGACCCCTAGGATGTACGACCAAAGCTGTAACTGATGATGAGATATGAGGGAATAAAATGGACACTCAACATTCTGCACTGAATACACGTAAACAGCAAGCAACTCCACGTGGCGTGGGTGTGATGTGTCAGTGGTATGCAGAGAAAGCTGAAAATGCAACGATCTGGGATAAAAACGGTAAGCAATATACAGACTTCGCTGGTGGTATCGCAGTGCTAAATACAGGACATCGCCATCCTAAAGTGATTGCAGCGGTAACAGAACAATTAACCAAGTTTACGCATACGGCTTATCAAGTTACCCCATATGAAAGCTATGTGTCGCTTGCTGAACGTATCAATGAGCGCGCTCCAATTGCAGGTGCTGCGAAAACAGCATTTTTTACGACAGGTGCAGAAGCAGTTGAGAATGCTGTGAAAATTGCACGTTCTCATACAGGTCGTCATGGCATTATTACCTTTGGTAATGGTTTCCACGGTCGTTCATTTATGACTATGGCAATGACAGGTAAAACTGCGCCTTATAAACGTGATTTTGGTGTGATGCCCGCAGGCGTATTTCATGCGCGTTATCCAGTGCCAGAAAAAGGGATTTCAGTTGCAGCAGCGATTGAAAGTGTTGAGGATATTTTCAGTGAAGATATTGCTCCGCATGATGTGGCTGCGATTGTGCTTGAACCTGTACAAGGTGAGGGTGGTTTTAACGTTGTTCCTGCTGAGTTTTTAAAACGTTTAAGAGCTTTGTGTGACAAACACGGGATTTTATTGGTTGCTGATGAAGTCCAGTCTGGTTTTGCACGCACGGGCAAATTATTTGCTATGAATCATTATGAAACCAAAGCAGATTTGATCACCATGGCGAAAAGCTTGGGTGGCGGTTTTCCAATCTCAGGTGTTGTTGGACGTGCCGAAGTGATGGATGCACCAAACCCAGGCGGTTTAGGTGGAACATATGCAGGTAGCCCGATTGCAGTGGCTGCTGCTCATGCTGTGATTGATGCAATCGAAGAAGAAAACTTATGCGAACGTGCCAATGAGCTTGGGGCTGAACTGGTATCGGTTTTGAAAGATATTCAGCAGACTTCAGGTGATGTTGTGACTGAGATTCGTGCTTTAGGTTCGATGGTTGCTGCCGAGTTAGAAACAGCGGAACAAGCAAAAGCTGTACAAACTTATGCAATGGACAATGGTTTATTGATTCTAACTTGTGGTAAATACGGTAACGTAATTCGTTTCCTTTACCCATTAACCATTCCTGCTGAGCAATTCCGCCAAGGTCTTGACATCTTGAAGCAAGGTTTTGCAACTTTAACAGCAGACAGTGTGAAAGCAGTGGAGCAATCTGCATGATCCAAGACAATTTGCAGTATTTATTAAAACATCCTGATATTTCATTCGATGCACCGACCTCGAATGACTATATCCAAGTCAATGATGCTGCGACAGGTGATACGTTAGCATGGGTAAAAACCTATGACCAAGCGGGTGTTGAAGCTGCGATTCAACGTTCAGCCGATGCCCAGTCTGCTTGGAAAAAGCAAACAGCTTTAGCTCGCGCAGATATTTTACTGGCATGGTACAACCTGATGCTTGAGCATAAGGAAAACTTGGCTCAGATTTTGACTGCTGAGCAAGGCAAACCTTTAGCTGAAGCGCGTGGTGAAATAGGGTATGCGACATCATTTATTCGTTGGTTTGCAGAGCAAGCGCGTCGTATTGATGGTGAGGTTTTAACTCCAACATTGCCAAATCAACGGTTACTGGTGATTAAGCAGGCGATTGGTGTCACTGCGGCGATTACACCGTGGAATTTCCCAGCGGCGATGATTACGCGTAAAGCAGCGCCAGCAATTGCTGCTGGTTGTTCAATGTTGGTGAAACCTGCGGAACAAACACCGTTAACGGCATATGCATTGGAAGTATTGGCATTACAGGCAGGCTTACCTGCCGATGTACTCCTCAATATTAGTGGTGATGCGATTGAAGTGGGTCAAACGATTTGTGCGAGTGATTTTGTTCGTAAATTGAGTTTTACGGGTTCAACTCAAGTGGGTCGTATTCTGATGCAGCAATGCGCCCCAACTATCAAGAAACTATCGCTTGAATTGGGTGGTAATGCCCCCGTTCTGGTATTCGATGATGCCAATTTAGATCAAGCCGTTCAGGGCATCATGGCAAGCAAGTATCGTAATAGTGGACAAACTTGTGTCTGTGCCAACCGTATTTATGTGCAAGATGGCATTTATGATGCATTGGCAGAACGATTGGTTGATGCCGTATCTAAATTACAGGTAGGTGATGGTCGTCATGAGGGTTCAACGCAAGGACCATTGATTGATGAAGAGGCGATTGCCAAAGTACAGTCGCATATTGCTGATGCGACTGCTCAGGGTGCGACTGTACGAATTGGCGGTCAGCGTTCAGCATTGGGTGGTACATTCTTCGAGCCAACAGTTCTCACAGGTGTAACACAGGCAATGAAAGTAGCGAAAGAGGAAACTTTTGGGCCGCTTGCACCATTATTCCGTTTCAAATCAGAAGATGAAGTGGTTGCGATGGCAAATGACACCGAGTTCGGTCTCGCTGCTTATTTATTTACTCAAAGTACTGCGCGTCAATGGCGAGTTGGTGAAGCACTTGAGTATGGTATGGTCGGAATCAATACGGGAGCCATTTCAAATGAAGTTGCACCGTTTGGTGGTGTAAAGCAGTCTGGTTTAGGTCGTGAAGGCTCTAAATTTGGTATTGAGGAATATCTGGAAATGAAATACCTCTGTGTGGATTTATCTGAATAATCTGATGATCTAGCCGCGATCATACCTCAGCTTTATTAAAACGGTCATGCCCATTCATGACCGTTTTTTTATTTTAAGTTGCGAGATAGCCTTTATGACTTTCGGGTAAGCGTCGTAAGGTCTCAACCAAGGTTTCAATCAATTTTTCCACGACTAATCGCTGTCCTTTTCTTGAACCGTAAACCAGTTGTAAGGTTCCGATATTGGATTTCCATTCAGGTAGGATATGAATGAGTCGACCTTTTCGAATGTCAGCTTCTACAGTTAAAAAAGGTAGATCGGCAATCCCTAAACCATCGGCAACCGCATAGTAAACTCCTGCCAAATCATTACTTTTCACTCGAGGCTGATAGGGAATCTCCATGGTTTCACCAGTGCGTGTATTACACAGATGCCAAAGATAGTTTTGCTTTTGATTGCCCAAACTGATACTTGGATAATTTTGTAATTCTGATGCATCCAAAATGGTGTGCCCTTGTAGCAACTCAGGTGCGGCAACTAGACAATGATCGGTTTTAATTACATCACGAACAATTAAACTGGAATCTTCATTTGGCTCGAAATTGGTACGGATTGCCAGATCAATATCATCATGCAAAATATCCACTCGACGACTGGTTAGCTCTAGTGAAATTTCGACTTTGGGGTAGGCTTTAAGAAATTGATTTAAAATTTTTCGAATTTGAAAATGCATCATCAGCGGCGGACAACTGATTTTTACGACACCTTGTGGCTCGCTCTTTTGTTTTAATAAAACATTTTCAGCGCATTCTACTTGAGCAATGACTTTGCAGCATTCTTCATAAAATTCTTGCCCTAATTCAGTCACCTTAAAATGTCGTGTTGTGCGTTGTATTAGGCTGACATTAAATTTATTTTCTAAATCAATAATTCGACGGCTGAGTTTTGATTTACTGATATTCTCAGCCTCACTTGCAGCACTAAATCCGCCATGTTTAACAACGAGATAAAAGTAATAGAAATCATCAAATGAATTAATCAAGGTCGATAAATCCTGTCATAAGTAGCCAGCTCAAAATAGCATTAACGATTTTGAGCTGATTGTGCAAGTAGTTTACTTTTGCGAGGTATTTTGATTGTAACTATTGATTAGGTTGCGATAATCAGGAATATGATTTGAGAATAATGCACCTAAACCTTCAATATCATTACGCCAATCACGATGTAGCTCACATGCCATACCAAACCATGTCATCAATTGAGCACCTGCTTTTGACATACGATCCCATGCCGCATCACGGGTGAGTTCATTGAATGTGCCTGAAGCATCTGTGATGACAAATACTTCAAATTCTTCTGCAAGCGCTGATAAGGCTGGGAAAGCAACACATACTTCGGTCACAACACCTGCGATGATGAGTTGCTTTTTGCCAGTCGCTTTAACGGCTTGAACGAAGTCTTGATTATCCCAAGCATTGATTTGACCAGGACGAGCAATATACGGTGAATCAGGAAACATCTCTTTAAGTTCTGGGACAAGAGGGCCATTGGGGCCATTCTCAAAGCTCGTGGTTAAAATGGTCGGTAGATTAAAATATTTAGCTGCATCAGCCAGTGCCAACACATTGTTTTTAAATTTATCAGGATCAATGTCTCGAACGAGGGACAATAGACCCGTTTGGTGATCAACCAATAACACCGCGGCATTATTTTTATCTAAACGAATATAGTCTTGGCTCATGATTTTATCCTCATATTTTTGCATTTATTTCTAAAAAAGATGAGTCAAATGAAACATCTCATAGACGCATGCTATTGAAAATTTTCATGGCTCAGAAGATCAATAAACGAGATTAACAATACTAAAAATAGGATGATCTGAATCAAATTGATAAGTGGGTGAGAGAAAATTGATTGTCCTATTTCTAGAATAATGTGTTGTGATCCTGTGGCTATAAGCTGAACCGTTGCAAGCGTAAAATGAATTTCAAGATCAAAGCTTCTACCTTATAGGAGTACATAGATGAAACAGATTGTTGGTATTTATCAAAACAAACATATGTATTGGGTTGGAGATGGTTTTCCTGTCTATAACCTATTTTCTTATGATCGTTTAGGTCAAAGCATCAGTCCATTTTTACTGTTGGATTATGCAGCGCCGTATCGCTTTGAGCCAACTCAAGCACAGCATGGCGTAGGTTCACATCCACACCGTGGTTTTGAAACGGTGACGATTGCATATCAAGGTGAAGTCACACATAAAGACTCGACAGGTGGTGGCGGAACGATCAAAGCTGGTGATGTGCAATGGATGACCGCAGGTGGTGGTATTTTGCATCAAGAGTTTCATTCGCCAGAGTTTGCACAGCAAGGTGGTTTATTTGAAATGGTGCAGTTGTGGGTGAATTTGCCAACGCATTCCAAAATGACTCCAGCAAAATATCAAGCGATTGACTCCGAACAGATACAACATATTGCTTTAGATGATCAGGGCAGTGAGTTGCGTATTATCGCTGGTCAATATCAAGATACAGTGGGCGCTGCAACCACATTCAGTCCAGTCAATGTTTGGGATGGAACATTAAGTGCTGATCAAAAGCATACATTTTATGTGACAGAATGGCATACCACTTTATTTGTACTGCTGTCTGGCCAAGTCACTTTAAATGAGCAGACGATCGAAGCGCCAAGTTTAGTGGTTTTGAGTCGTGAAGATATTGATTTTACTGTGACAGCGACGCAAAACAGTAAGTTTTTGATTTTAACTGGTCAGCCACTTAATGAGCCGATTGAAGGCTATGGTCCGTTTGTGATGAATAACAAAGCCGAGATCATTGATGCGATCAACGATTTCAATAGTGGTAAGTTCGGTGTGATGGACAGTTAGGGTTTATCATTCCCCTTTGTTGTTGATAAATATAAGAAAGCCCATAACTCCTTTAGAGTTATGGGCTTTCGCTATAAGGTCCTCTATTGATTTTTTTAATATTAGGTCACTTATTATTGTACAGTTTATTATGTGACTGCTTTCTCATTGTTGTTTAATCAGAATAGCGCTAATTTTTTGCTTTGCAAACCCTTTCAAGTCGCAAAAATGGAAAAATAAAGAATGTTCTGTATATTTTTGTGATTATTAATCTAATAAAATTAAATTTTTCATGTGTTTAAGCCTAAAAAATACAGTATTCTAAAATGTAACAATAAGTGAACAACACCATTACGACAAAAGTCTGACTTTAATGCTGAATCTGGTATTTTTTAATACGGCGTTTGAGTTAAGGATCAGTCATAATCAAGAAAAATCATCAACTGATGGGACATAAATTTTGGATATTGCAATTATTGGCAGTGGAATGGCAGGACTCGCTGCCGCCAGAATCCTACATGATGCAGGACATAAAGTTACTATATTCGAAGCACTCGCTGGTCGGGGCATGGATAGTCATAGTATTGATTTTGATGGTGGCATAATTGATGCTCCATTGCGGGTGATGAATCCGAAACTTTGGAAAAATACCTTAAGTTTGGCAAGTTATTTGGGCATTGAAACCTTTCCAGTGCGTACATTTATGGCCTGCAGTTGGTTGTTTGAAGATAAAACAGATACATGGTTAACGACTTCACGTAGCCGTATCGGTAATTTTCCAATTATCAATAACCGTAAAGGCATTCAGCAATATGGTTGGCGCTTAGTTAAAGGCATGTTGCAGTTAAAAACAGCGGTGAATCAGTTCTTTAAATCTGAAAATCAAGATATCACTCTCGCTGAATTCATGAATCAATATCATATTGAGGAAGTCTTTTGGCATGGTACGGTGATGCCTGTGCTATATACAATTTGCACATGCCACCCAAAAACTATTGGTGAATGGCCAGCCAAACCTTTGCTTGAATTCATTCGTCAGCTCACTGAAGGTGAAGCATTATTACGGATGAAGGGTGGAACGCCTGCACTTGTAAATCGTCTGATTGATGGCATTCATATTTTCAGTGGCTCACCTGTTAAAAACGTAGAAGAACAAGGTGATAAAGTTTTAGTTGAAAATGGTCAAGGTGAGAAAAAGCTATTTGACCGTGTTGTGATTACAACACCAACGCCTGTGATTGAAAATTTCTTGAAACAACCACAATTCGCTGAGGATCTGGCTTTATTGAGAAAGTTTAGATTTGAAGAGGGCGATTTGGTGATTCATACCGATCCAGTGGTGATGCCACCACGCCGTAAAGATTGGGCTGTGTTGAGCTACATGATGGATCGTAAATTTATCCGTCAACAATTCACCGTATGGATTAATGCTATCGAGCCAAGTTTGGTCGGTAAAAATGCCGTATTCCAAACATGGTGCCCAGTGATAGATATTGATCCGAAGAAAATTATTTCTAGAGTCAAACTCACACGTGCAGTTGTGGATTCTGAGACGGTAGCTTTAAATAAACAAATCCAGCAGCGCCATTTAGAACAAGACCGTAAAGTATTCTATTGTGGTTCGTGGTCATGTGATGGTTTGCCAATTTTAGAATCAGCTGTGACCTCAGCAATGCATATTTCTGAGATTTTAGGTGCGCCGTTGCCTTTTGTTGGTTTAAAACCAAAAGTGAAAGTTGCACCAGAACTCGGTTACTAAAATGGCCAGCTTCAAGCAAGCATTGATCGAAAAAGTCATTGGGCATAAATATGCAATTGATGCAAAACGACTAGGTGATGATGCCGTGCTTGCTTGGAGTAATCTCGGATATTGGCATGATCAATATCATGATTATCCTCTCGCTTGTCAGCATTTAGCGGACCAAATCGCGGGTTCAATTCAGCTCAAAAAATCAGATCGCGTTTTAGATTTAGGCTGTGGACAAGGTGCCAGCCTATTGCATTGGTTGCAACATTATCAAATCGAAAATCTTACGGCTGTCGAGCTACAATCCGACTGTGTAAAACGAATTCAAAAACACTTGCCGCAAGTCGCCATATATTGCGATTCATTTTTGAATTTAAAACAAATCAATTTTTTAAATTCATTTGATGCCGTGATTTGTATTGATGCTGCATATCACAGCAATTTGAATTCATTTCTTAGTTCCACACATTCTATTTTGAATTCAAACGGTCGTTTAGCTTTTCACTATTTAATTTGGTCTGACCTTTGGCAAAGTTGTAGTTATCCACAGAGGCAGCGTTATCAATATTTATTAAAAGCTGCCGATGTGAAATGGCAGCATATGATGAATGAGCAGCAACTTAGCCATGCGTTAGTAGAACATGGCTTTACTGAAATTGAAATTCAAGATTTTTCAAAACCTGTATTTGATGGATTCGCTCGATACATCGAAACAAGAGAAACGCAAAAAAAGGCTTTCGACTTTGCTCAATTAAAAATAGAGATGACTGCCAAGTTGTGTCGAAAACTCTATCAAGATGGTTTAGTGCGTTATATTCAAGTGAGTGCAATTAAAAAGTGAATATAAAATGCCAAATCAATATAAAGGGTCTTGCCTATGTGGGGCAGTGACTTATTCTGCGGATGTAGAACCACGTTATCAATTTAATTGTCATTGTCGAGACTGTCAGAAAGCTACAGGTGGAGGCTATGCGCCGATTGCTTTTTTTCAGCAATCTGAACTCAATATTCAAGGTGAATTACACTATTTTGAATCTTTAGGTTCATCTGGAAAACCCATACGCCGTGCTTTTTGCCCAAACTGCGGTTCACAGATGTTTGGTTTGCCAGAGCTTGTACCAGATATGATTTCTATACGTGCAGGAACACTCGATGATCCAAATATGTATCAACCGAAAGCAGAGATTTTTGTTAGTCATGCAAATGAATGGGATGTATTAAATCCGAATATTTCGCACTTTGAAGAAATGATGAAGAAAAGGTAGGAAATGGTGCCGGCACACGGATTCGAACTGTGGACCTACTGATTACAAGTCAGTTGCTCTACCAACTGAGCTATGCCGGCAACGTGGCGTGAATTTTACAGAATCTAATTAAAAATACAAGCGAAAAAATGAGCAAACAGATAAATTTAATTTAAATGTTAGATTTCCGCCAATTTAAACTATTTGTTCGTGAGTGCATATACATAAGAATCAACGATTTCACCTGTATTCAAATAGGCTTTTACTGGAACGCGTTGATCGCTTGATCCCTCAAATTCATCTAATGCTTGTGATACTAGACAGAACTGTCTGAAATTTCTTTTTATATATCATTAAGTCGATTAATATTCTGAATCCTAACTATAAATTTGAATATCAATAGGTAATATATAATGAAAGGTACAGTATTAAATTTTAATGCACAGCTTGATGAAGGTGCAATTTCAGGAGAGGATGGAAAACGCTATAGCTTCTTTGGTTCTGAATGGAAAGAGCAATTGGCACCTGCACGGGATTTACAAGTTGATTTTGTCGTGAATGAATTAGGACAGGCAACAGCGATCTACTTAGTTAGTTTTTCGCAGCAGATTACAAAAGAGAAGTTATCTTATAAAGTGCAAACTAATAGCCAACTTGATGAAGAAGAAAATTATGGTTTTTTTGATTGGGCAATGAAATGTCTACGAAATTATGTCAATTTTTCAGGTCGTGCGCGTAGAAAAGAATATTGGTACTTTTATCTGTTTCAAATATTGGTTGGTTTTATTCTAGGTGTTGTCTTTGGCATAATTGGAATAAGTGATAGCGGAATGGATGCTATCTCTGGTCTAGTCTCTTTGGCATTCTTTTTACCAGGCCTTGCAGTTGGTGTACGACGTTTACATGACGTTGACCGTTCAGGATGGTGGGTGTTAATTGCATTTACGATTATTGGTCTTATTCCACTCTTTATTTGGATGGTCAGTGAAACAAAACCAGAACGAAATCAATGGGGTCAGCCTGCTAAATAAGTACAACTCATTTTTGTTCAAATTTATTCTTTTAAGTCACTGGTAAAAAGTTTGGGGGTATAACTGAGAGTAAATTATTATACCCCCAGTTATACCCCAACTATTTCAGGATTCAATAGAGTTAATTGGAAAAGATAAGGCAATAAAAAAGCTTAAACCCTTTGGATTTAAGCTTTTAGGACTCTATGGAACATCATAGAAATTGAATTTGGCGAGAGAGGGATTCATATTTTTAGATCAAACTGTTGATATTTAATTTTTTTGTTTTAGGTTGGTTAAAAAAATCCCCCAATCGTCCCCCGCAAAATGTTTGTTGGTTTTCATGACTGGTTATGAGAAGTAAGAATTTAAAATGTGAAATGCACTTGAGGCAAGCATAAAAAAATAGGTGACGTAAATTGTCATAAATAGACAGAACTGTATGGACAGAGTAGCTTTATACTTTGTAGAATGCACTAAATTTAAGCGTAAGCCTATAACAAGATGTTGAACAATATATTTCAAGCCTTAGACAGTTTAGGGCTTACAGCACAAAAACGTGCTTTGCATATTTTATTTTCAAATCCTGATTTAAACACACTAGTGTTTTTGCAACGTATCGATGGTCTACACCAAATCAACCAAGGTGTAAGAGCCGAATTAATTTGCCTATCGACCCATGCAGCGATTCCATTAAAACAATTTATAGGCTGTCAGGTTGCCGTGGATCAGGTGACAGATACGGGAACGCTTTTTAGAACAACAGGTATTATTACCGAAGCCCAACAAGGGCAATCCGATGGAAGTCTGACCTTATACAAACTGGTCTTAAAAGACCCTACAGCACTCTGGCATAAACGAAGAAATAGCCGTGTGTTTATGAATAAAAGTGTAATAGAGGTGTTTGAAGTCATTTTTAAAGAGTGGCAACAACGTAGTCCATTATTTGCGTCTAGTCTTACACTTGATTTAAGTGGTTTAACCCAAGACTATGATGTCCGACCATTTATCATGAGTCAAAATGAAACGGACTATGACTTTATTACACGCTTACTCAGAAGCGAAGGCATTAACTGGTTGATTGATGAAGACCAACTGATTGTGCCAAATAATCAGACTCCAATCCAAGCACAAAAGCTCCGTTTGATTGATGATAACAGCCAATATCAAGCTTTAGCTCGAAGAAGTATTCGTTACCACCGTAGCAGTGCCACTGAACAATACGACAGTATGACCAGTCTGATTGGACGGAGAAGCCTACAGCCCACAGCGGTACACATCCAACGTTGGCAAGCCGATGCTTTAGAGCAAGTGGATGGAGCGGGCAGCGTCCAAAGTACGCACCAACACAGTGAAAGTTATGATAACAATAGCCTTAGCCTAGAAGACGCATGGCACTTTACCCCTGCATGGATGCAAGACCTCAATGGAGCAGATGGAGCCACTGCATCAGGTAATCCGCAAATAGAAAAACTCAATCAAAACTTAAGTCATTACCATGACAGCCAAGCCAAACAGTTTATTGCCAACACCACTGTAAGAGATAGCCAAGTCGGTTATTGGTTTAAATTGATTGAACATCCAGAAATAGATCAACATACGGGCGCAGACCAAGAGTTTCTGATTACGGCTAAAAGCTATTACAACCAGAACAACTTACCTAAAGATTTACAACAACAAGTACATACGCTGATCAGCCAGAGTCAATGGAAGCAGCCGAATCTTCAAACTGAAGAACGCCAAGCCAATCAACTGATTTTACAACGCCGCAATATCCCGATTGTTCCTGAATACAATCCTCAGCAACATCGCCCAATAACCTCACCACAACGAGCAAAAGTCGTTGGGCCAAGTGATGAGGAAATTCATGTCGATGAATGGGGCAGGATAAAAGTTAGATTCCTATTCACAAGAAATGAAGACCATGAGCATGATGGTGGTGCGGGTAGCAATGACAACGATACCGATTCAGCATGGATTGATGTGCTCACTCCATGGGCGGGCGAAGGCTATGGCGCACGCTTCTTGCCAAGAATTGGTGAAATCGTGGTCATTAACTTCTTTGATGGCAACATAGACCGTCCATTTGTCACAGGGCGAATTCATGAGGCGCATCGTAGTCCAACCAAATTTGATAATGCGGGCAAATTACCTGATACCAAAAAGTTGGCAGGGATTAAATCCAAAGAAGTTCAAGGGGAAGGTTTTAACCAGCTGCGCTTTGATGACACCACTGGACAGATCAGCGCACAATTGCAAAGTAGCCATGCTGCAAGTCAACTCAATCTCGGCAAACTCAGCCATCCAAAAGACCAAGCTGAAAGTAAAGATCGAGGCGAAGGTTTTGAACTGCGTACTGATCAATGGGGCGCTGTACGTGCTGGACAAGGTTTATTGCTCAGCACTCATTCCCAAGAACAAGCACAGGGTGATCACCTTGATGCCCAACCTGCCAAGCAACAGCTTGAAAGCAATCAAGCTAATGCTAAAGCTTTAAGTGAAGTTGCCAAGAATCAGCAAGCTGATGAAATTGAATCTTTAGATCAATTGAAAGAATTTGCAGATCAGATACAAGAGAAGATCGCAAAATTTGAAAAAGCCTTATTGCTATTGAATTCACCTGCGGGGATTGGTCTAAGCACCAGCGAAGATATTCATCTTTCTGCGGATGGGCAGATTAATCAGATTGCGGGCGATAGCATTAACCTAAGCACACAAAAAAATCTGGTTGCCCATGTCAAGAACAGGGTTAGCCTGTTTGCAGCACAGAATGGTATCAAACAGGTGGCTGCCAAAGGTAAGTTTGAGGTTCAAGCACAGTCCGATGGAATGGACTTACTTGCCAAGCAAGGGATTCAAATCATTTCGACAGAAGATCGGATTGAGATTAGTAGTCCTAAAGAAATTGTGATTACCGCAGACGGTTCACAAATCAAGCTGAATGGTTCAGGTATTTTCCCGACCACGGGTGGTAAGTTTGAGGTGAAGGCGGGGCAGCATTTGTTTATGGGCGGGGCAAATGTGAATTTGAGTGTTCCTGCATTGCCACGATTTGAGAAAAAGAATTGGATTGCTTTAGAGCATGTAGATGTCGATCAAATGCCATTTGCGAATTTAGGTTATAAAATATTTTTTGAAAATAACCAAGTAATTGAAGGGCGATTAGATGAACTGGGCAAGGCCCACCATGAGAATGTTCCAGATAAAGCACTAAGAGTTGAGTATGAGGAAAAAAAGTCAGAGCCTGATAAGCCATGGGAACCATTTAGTCAGCTGATTGAAAAATTGTCTACTACAGAGTCTCAAGAGAGCACTACTCATTTAACTACGAACTCTAAAAGTGATGTCTGATCATGGATAAGGAATTACAAAATGCTTTAGCATGGTATGCCGCTGCACCAAAACGTTTGGTTAATAGCGGGATGCAAAGTTTAGAGGCTACAGCTGAATGGATTTGGGTTGTTTTACAAGGGGACTTTGCTGAAGATCAAAGTACTGCACAAATTGCAGTTGGTACAGTTATTTCAATGATTCCAGTAGTGGATCAAATCTGCGACGTACGTGATATTTGTGCGAATTGTAAAAAAATCAAAGAAGATGATAGTAATGTATGGGCTTGGGTTGGCCTTATTATTACTTTAATTGGTTTATTTCCAGTACTTGGGTCATTGTTTAAAGGGATATTTAAAATCCTGTTTAAAATGGTACAAAAAAGAATATATAAACTCGCTGCAAAAGCTGGAGAAAAGATCGATTTTTATCAAATCATCAGCCCACAAATCGAGATCGGTATTGCTGAAGTCAAGAAACATATCGCTAATCCAAAAGTACAGAAAGTTCTAAAAAGTATGAACATTACAAATGTTTATAAAGAAATTGCTTTAAATCTGCGTACTGTGAAAGGACAGCTCAATACAAAGAATTTGTTAAAACCTTTTGATGACCGTATCAAGGATTTACAGCAGTTACTTGAATATGTAAATCGTTGGGGTGGCGCTGAGATGGTCGCTAAAACCAATGCATTGATGAGGGATGTAAAAGAAGTACGTAGTAAAGCTGCGAAGATGGGTGATTTTATTACCCCTGTGCAGAATATGTTGGAGCGAACAGCAAGACGTTTTGATATCGAAGCAGACAATGCTTTTAGGGCGACAGTAGATCGAAATAATTTTACTCGAATGAATAAACCTGGTGAGCCTGCGGAAATAGCATCAATTAAGAGTAATAAGCCAGATTGGGTAGATAGAACAAGAAGAATCCCTTATGAAGCAGAAGAAGCTGTCAATGTGGTGAGTAAAAAAGGTTTTCCAGACCTCAATCCAACAGTTAAAGAGGGTGAATATCATCCACTTAAGAAAGCGTATGCTACCTTTGCCAAAGATGGGATAAAATCTGCGACCATTAAGGAGGGTGAAGTACTGTATAGAGTAGTTGACCCAACCTCGGCAGATAATAGTATTTGCTGGATGCGTAAGGCAGAGTTTGACAAACTCAAGAGTAAATCTGATTGGCGACGTAAATTTGCAGTATGGGCAAACTGGAATAGTAATGGAGAATATGTGACCTATACTGTACCCAAAGGTGGTTTGAATGTCTGGGAAGGACCAGCAGCTTCTCAGGAGCTTAAAAACTTAAATGGCTATGTTCTGGAGGGTGGGGGTAAACAGATTGTGCTTGATCCTAAAGATTTAAATGCAGCTTATGTTAGCCAGCGGATGCCAACCAATTGGGGCTACGATAGTGGTCTGAATACTGGGCAAGGTGCTAATCTGGTCGGTATTCCAACACTTACAAATAATTGGAGATAACAATGAGCTATCCTACTCCTCTGATTGCACATGATATCTATGTAATGGAACAGTTTCTGAAACCTGAACGAATAAAAATGATTCGGGACATTTGGAAAGAGATGTTGGACTATCTGGAAAGCTTATTGGATCGTTTTATGAATGATCTCCCCCCAGACTATCGTAATCGTAGTTTACCAGAACAGCCTGATATTGTTTGGGGGGAGCGTGTGATTCCCAACTTTAGGAGTACGATGGAATGGTTGAATGAAAGCTATATTCAACGACTAAATAATGATTTTGACTGTTATATTGGTTTTAATTTACGTTCTGATATTAACGGACAACGGGAATTTAGTGTCAACTGGATGGATGAGGTTGAACCCAAAGCGGCTGCAAAGTATCAATACCTATTATTTAAAGCTTATGGGCTGTCTGAAGCGATTGAACATACGGTTCAACAATGGTCACCTGGCAGTCTAACCCATTATTTTGCCCAAATTGGTTCACATGATAGTTCTTTTGAGTATGATCCAGTCATACCTCCGCCATTGAGTTATCCCATTTATCGCCTAAATGAAAATATAAAAGTAAAAACGGATGAAAAAATTCCCCAAACAGGATTTTATTTACCTGACTTACCAGATAGTTTTCCTCTTTTTATGTGGGTTTCTAATAATGACGTATGGGAGTTGGCTGGTGAAACTCGTATACCCAAAAATGACCCTGAATACCCCAAAATGCGAAAACTAGCTCCCTGTACATGGACGCTGATAGAGAAAGTTGTCGATAGTGGGCGAGAATTGGGAGAAGCAATGAATCCGTTTGTACGACCTGCGAATGTTCGGGCGGGTCAGCCAGCGACGCATTCGGGCTATTGGTTTACGGTTGCGCAGGAAAATTCACGTCAATACTTTGAACAAGGTGAAATCTTACCTGAGATTAAAGATCAAGATTGGGGTGAAGTGTATTGGCAGTTTGATGGTGAACACTAAATTTAAGTCATATCGTAAAAAACAATGTGTTATGTCTTAATTTTGGAGGACACCACCTCCGATACCTATCTAAATAAGCCCTTTTTACAAGGGCTTATTCACTGTCCAATATTGTGCCTTCATAAAAATCATAGAATTTTGGCTGAAGTAGAGTGATTTAGATAAATAAAAATAGCGATGCAAAGTTAATTAACCAGTTTAAGTCTCCAATCAAAGACATTGATGGAGAAATTTGGGTGTATTGGCTGTGATCACATCATTCGATTGGGGAATGCTATTCCTTAAACGTTTCATTCAAAGCTTGTTGAACAGCATCGACTCGTGTTTTACAAGCTTTATAGGCAGACATTGATTCCTCAACAATCTTCATAAGGTTATCAATATCTGGCTCATCTTGATCTTCTAACAACGCTGCATTTTTCTTTAGTAATTCATAACCTTCTTTAAAACTTAACTCTTTCTTAGTCATTGTTAGTCACCTTATTTACATCGGCATGAATAAAGCCATCTTGCATTTCAATTGAAACGCTTGCTCCGACTTGTTGAATAGAACGAATTGCTTTGTTATCGCTTCTAATAATCCCATAACCTTTAGCAAGAACATTTCTAGGGTTTTGTAGCAGGGTTTCTCTCATCAATGTGTCGATTTGAGTCGAAGCAAGTTTAAGTTGGTGCTGCGCAAAATATTGTGTTGTTGACTTCATCAATTCAAGATTTTTTTGCGCTGTATTTATTTGATTCTGGGCATGGGTTTTGATGATATTCATCAACTGATCATTTTGACTTTGATAAGCTGAAATTTGATGTTGAGAGAGTAGTTTGATGGACTGAAAAAAATCGATTGCCTCCTGAGATCGTTCAGAAATCAGATTGCGTATTCCTGCAATCACTTTACTTGGGGTATCAAAAGATCGGTGTGCAATTTCATCTAAAATGGTTCGATCTTTCTCATGACCGATACCGACCCAAATGGGTACTTTTCGTTTGCAGAGTAAGGTAGCTAGATCATAGTCATTTAAATAAGCTAAATCATTGACGGCTCCACCACCTCGTATGATGACGATGAGGTCGGGTGGGGTTGTATAATTTTTTACCCATTGGCGCAGACCTGAGCTTAAAGACTCCATAATGCTATTTGCGGCCGTATTACCTTGGAAAGTTGCAGTGTGATAGACAAAGTGACAAACATTAGCTCTATTTAAGGCATCTGCATCTTTTTTGAAATCACCTAAACCCGCCGCATTTTCTGGTGCAATGACTAATACATTTTCAATGTCAAAAGGTGTGGGGAGTGATTTATTTAGATTGACCAAGCTTTCAGTCGTTAAACGGGCCAGTATCTGCTGATAGCGTTTCGCAATATCACCCAGCGTAAAGCTTGAGTCAATGTCTTCTATATTGACTGAAAAACCATATTGGGGATCAAAACGAGCTTTGATTTTAATCAGTACATTTAAGTCCTTTGATAGCTCTATTCCGCTTTCTCGCTCAAACTTCGTCACTATTTTTACGGCGGTGAATTTCCAGATTGTTGCTTTGCAGTTTGCAATAACCTTGTCTGTATTTTCTTCTTTTTCTGCTAACTCAAGATAGTAATGTCCACCTTTGATGTTTAAGTTCCGAATCTCAGCTTTTACCCATACAGGTTCATCGAAGGCTATTCGGATGACTTCTTGTACTGCTGTTAGATACTCATTTAGAGAGAGTTGGGTGGTGGACATACTGCAAAATATTGGATGGAATATTCCTATAGTAGCAAAGAAGGTGACTCAATACGATGTAGGTTTTCAGTCCCCAAGGCGGCGCATCTATTAGACAATAAGTAGCCTTTTATACAGGATTAGTAGTAATCAGAGATCCATTAGGTTTTTCTATAAAACTACGCTTCTACTCAAAAATCTCTTTTCCATTGCTCATGGCTTCGTTATGAAAAGCTTCATCAACAAGGAGTTCAATAATTTGATGTTCTTTCATATTCTTTATTCTGGCTAACTTCTGTAGCTGTGTTACTGTGGTCTTGGTCAAAGGTAAATGGTGTGGTTTTTTTGTCTTTCCATCATCTCTGAATTTTTTCTGAAACCAGCTTTTTTTCATTTTTTCTATATAAAGTTCTCTTGCATCCATTGAGTTAAATGATGGTTCACCTAATTTAATTAAAACGGACTCATATAAATCAACATTGTTTGCTGAAATAACTATTTCATCTCTAAACATATTTATTGGTGGTTTTTTGTTGATATATTCATTAATCCACTCTAATTTTTTTTGATCATTTTTATCTAACCATTTTTTTAACTTATACTTCTCTTCATTTTTAAACCATTCCTTTTTTAAAGTTAAAAGAAATATAATTTTTTCATCTAAGCTTATGTTTAACTTATCAAGGTCATAAATAAAATTCTCATAATTTGAATTTGATTGCTTTGTAAGACTTTCAGATATATTGAATGCAATATAATCATTTTTTGGAAATGTAATAAAGGGAGACGGGTTTTTGTCTGGATGTATTTTATTGTAAATTTCTTTATTTTCTATTTTTATTAGAGATGGAGTAATTCTTGGGTAATCCTTAATTTTTCTTATTAACCACGATAATAATAAGTTGTCATTAGCATGGATCCATTCTAGCTCTTTTTTAGGAACTAATCTGTTTTTAACTAATAAGTGAGAGGTTTGAATATAAGTATCATGATCTGAGTTTTTAAAAGCTTCAAAATATTCTGTCTTAATTTTATCAATGCTAGGTATTAATGTAGATGAATAATTAATAAAAGATGGGTGGGCTGAATTATACATATTTTGGGGGGTGTACAAAAAATATGTCCATAATAATTCGTAACCTCTATCATCGATATCTTTAAAATATTCTTTATATTTCCGTTGTATCTCCTCAATATACATAAATTATTCCTTAGATATTTTTGTGTAATTTTTATAAAAATTACACTATTTTTTGATTATTTTCAATAAGTATTTTAAAAATTTACATGTAGATTTTTTGTAGTATTTTCATAGTTTAATTATGATTAAGATGTTGATATTATTTAATATTGCTATTTTTGTGAATTTTAAAATTGTGTTCTGTAGATGGCTTTTACTTTTCATCTTAACTTTAGCTTCAACATAAGTCACCCTGATCCAGAACAGCCTTGTCCAAATTATTTCGTCTGAAGGCTTAGCCTTGCATAAATGGAGTCGGTCTAAGTGGGTATTAAATATTATCTAATCTATTAGAATTAACTAAATTAAATAGAAAGAATATAACCAATTCTCAAATGAAAGATGAGTAGTTATGTGGCAGATGTCAATTACATGCACCTGCTCAATATAAAAAAATACATCAGTAGCCATCACTATGAATCTATTCTAGTGAGTCAACTCCATGTTTATCTCAGTTAATGAACCTGCAACCTTAATACGTATTGAGAAGTTTATTCATACCCTTGTTCATCGTGGGTATAGGGATGAAACGTTAGTCATTGAACTGGTAGAGATTATTGAATCATTCAGATTGTGTTACCGAGAAGGGTATTATTACAGTCCACTGATACGGGATTTTATAAAGGTTTGGAATCTAATTGGTATTCTATGCACAGAGATGCAGAGTCGTAATTTGTATTATGTAATTTCAAAAAACCTCAGAGATATACGTGCTGCACTCATCTATAACTATCATTTATCGGTACAAGAAATTCAGAACTATAGGTATCAAGAAGTAAAGAATACAGAGTCATTACGAGAATACCTTGGCGATCTGTTTAATCACTACGCGCGTCTTTTAGTGGTAAGGGTTGATCTAAAATATAATAAGAGTGTGCGAGATCAGATTTCATTTGAGTTATTTTCTCAGCACATGGAAATATTACGTAATCGTATTTCAAATAAGGATGGCTGTTTTAAGGGTATAGAGGGGTTTGCTTGGGCATTGGAACAGGGTGCTGATTTGGGCGGTTATCATTGTCATCTACTATTACTGTATCAAGGGGCGGAACATCAAAATGGATTTCGACTTGGTAAAATGGTTGAGGCAAAATGGCAAGAGATCACTCAAGGGGAGATTAAATCGCGAGAGAACACTAAAAAAATTGGTAAAGCGTTTGTTGTAAATGATGCTAGATATCTACAAAAGTTTGAAGCGAATAACACTATAGGAGTTGGTATGGTGTACAGAGATAAACCTGAATCAGTTCATCGTGCGATTTCAACAGCTCTGTATTTAACCAGACCTGAAAAGTTAGATCAGTATCTCAGAGTTAAGCTAAGTGAAAGCCAAAAAACATTCGGAACAGGGCAGTATAGAACCCGTTATCGTAGAGGTTTGAAGTAGGATGGCAAGTCTGAGAAATTAAAAAATACGCCAAACACCTTCCTATGCAATTCAATCGTATAGGAGTTTTTGCAATGAGTTTTTACCAAGTCGAACATCAACATGCCACTCGCCTAGAACAAAATCTACAGAAGTTCTATCAACAAGCGCGTTTTGAGAAGTCGGCGTTAGATATGCAATATTGGCATGAGGTATTTTTAGATACGTTGCCTGATTGGAAACCATTGATGCACTATAAAGAATTGGAATTCGATCTGTGGATTTCAATTCTAGCCTATTGTTATCACGCAACGTTGTGTGATCTCAAACTTGTGTACTTACCTAGTGAAGATGTGGAGCAGATCAAAGTTTTTATTGCACTCTTGCTGGAAAAGTTACGGGTGGTATATACCAGTGTTCAATTCTTGGAAACGATCAAGGCAGACAACGAGGCGCATGCAAAACGTATTCGTAAATGTGTTGAACAATATGATGCAATTACCATACATCAACACCATCTCAATACGCTGAAATGCTATTTCACCTATCAGGCGGATCAAATCCCTTTAGTCTCGATTT
>NZ_DJLC01000245.1:0-4881 GCF_002434875.1 Acinetobacter sp. UBA6526
AGGTTCTTAATCGCCTCATCAAGCAAGGCCAGTGCCGCTTTTTTATTATTCATTTTCTTCAAAATATCAGCTTGGGCTTGATATAGAAAACTGGCATGTTGTGGGTAATTAACACGCTCTTGTGTTAGAAAACGAAGCGCATCATTGAGCTGCCCTTGTTTATCAAAAATCGCAATCATATTGCGTCGAGAGGTGATATAGAGACTGCCATCGACAAGTCGATAATATGCTTTGGCTGTTTCATAATGCTGTTTGCGCTGGGCATTGATCGCCAAATAATAATAAGCTTCGTTTTGATATTTAGCAGATGTACGTAGATCAACTAAATATTGTTCAGCTTTTTCATATTGTTTTAAATCAATACTGGTTAAGCCTGCAATAAAGAGTGCTTCTTGAGCATCGGGATGATCTTTAATGATACTTTCAAGTTTACTTAATGCTTCTTTCTGCTCATTGATCTGAATATAGTAACGTGCTTCTGCTAAACGAATATCCAAATTATCTTTATTACGACGGCTTGCTTTAGCAAACCAATCTTTAGTCGCCTCATCATCTTGTAAGGCAATCAATAAATTGGCTTTCATTAAAATGAAGCTAGTTGACTTAGTGCGTTTGCGAAGTGCGCGATTGATATTGTTCAGTGCTTGTTCGTACAAACCATTTTGGGCTTCTAAACCTGCAATCAAGGCTAGGATAGAGGGATTATTTTTCTCTTTACTTGCACGTAGTGCATTGAGCAAGATGTCTCGATCTTGTGGTTGTTCTGGTGCAATACCCGCTAAAATTTCTTCTAAATCTGCGGTTGGGTCAATATTTAAAATCTTGTCCAATGTTGTTGCAGCGAGTTCATATTCATGTGTTTTTAACGCAATATGTGATAAGTAGAATAATGCAGGAACATCGGTTGGCTCTTGTTCGACCCAATGTGTCGCAATATCTAAGGCTGCTTGTAAATCGTTATATTCGAGTGCGACATCTAAGGCGCGTTGTTTAATTGTGGTTGAATTACTGCGGATAGCAAGCACGGTATAATTGTGTAGAGCAGTTGCAATATCATCATAAGCGAGAGAAAATTCAGCCACCATACTTTGTTGCAACGCATTTTCAAAGCTTCGATCAGCATACATTTCGTGTATTGTTTGTGCAGAGGCATAAGAGCTCATGCTACCTAACAACAAGATTGTGGTAGAATACCGTCTAATCGTCTTGCCGCTAAAATGTTTACGGCGATATAGCTGACGCAATTTTTATTGATCCAAAGTAATGCTTTTTATGACACCGATGTTGCACAATAACATAAATTTAGCGAAATGATGATCTGATATGTCTTTCTTTGCATTGGGTGTCAACCATCAAACAGCTTCTGTCGAACTCCGAGAAAAAATCGCTTTTAATGCAGAGCGATTAGCTGAGCTATTGCTTGAACAACGCCAAAATCCTACTTTGAAAGACATGGTTGTAGTATCTACATGCAACCGCACCGAAGTTTATGCCATGACTGAAGATGCTGATTGCGTCCTCAATTGGCTAGCCCAAGTGAATAATATTGATGTAAAACAGTTAATTCATCATGTTTATCGTTACGAAAATGCGCAGGCTGTTACGCATTTGATGCGTGTAGCAAGTGGTTTAGACTCATTGATGTTGGGTGAACCTCAGATTCTAGGGCAAGTCAAAAGTGCTCTGGCGCTATCCAAAGATGCTGAAACTGTTTCGCCTGAACTCAACAGTGTTTTTGAATATGCTTTTTATGCTGCAAAAAGAGTACGTTCAGAGACTTCGGTCGGAAGCCATGCGGTATCAATGGGTTATGCCGTTGCTCAATTGGCTTCACAGGTATTTAGCCATCCTGAAAAATTAACAGTTATGGTGGTTGCTGCAGGTGAAATGAATACACTGGTTGCAAAGCATTTGGCTGAGATGGGTGTTGCTAAGATCATGATTTGCAATCGAAGTCGTGAACGCGCAGACCTTCTTGCCCAAGAAATTGGACATCAGGTTGAAGTTGAAATCATTCCGTTTAATGAGCTAGCAAAAAATCTTTATCGCGCTGATGTCGTCTCAAGTTGCACGGGGAGCTTGCATCAGGTGATTGAATATAGTGATGTCAAATATGCCCTTAAAAAGCGTCGCTATCAACAAATGTTGATGGTTGATTTAGCTGTGCCGCGCGATATTGATCCAAAAGTTGAGTCTTTAGATAACGTTTATTTATACGGTGTCGATGATTTACAAAGTGTGATTGATGAGAATCTTGCGCAACGTCGTCAAGCGGCGGTTGAAGCAGAGGTGATGGTCAATCAGCTTGCGACACAGTTACTTACCCAACAAAAGGTTAAAGAGGCGAGTGGTGCGATTCAAGCATACCGTCAGCACAGTGAAGAAATGAGTCAATTGGAACTCAATCATGCCCTAGAGTCTTTACAGCATGGCCATACAGCTGAACAGGTTTTACATGAGTTCGCACATCGTTTAACACAAAAGTTAATGCATCCAACCTCTATTCTTTTAAGAGAAGCTGCGAAATCTGAAAACCCAGATTACTTTGAATGGTTGCAACAACATTTGCACGATGTGTTTGAGCACGAGCGTAAACCAAGACAATAACAACAATTAAGACAATAAGCGTAAACTGATCTGCTTGGTTAATTCATTGAGTTGTTGACGTAAGTTTCTTGATTCGATCAAGGAAATCGGAGCTTTTAATTTTAGGCGTAAATACTTTTCTTGTAAGCCGAGTGCATATTCTTTAGCTAGTTTATCTGCAACTTCTGGTGCTTGTGTGAGCGACTGAATATTGGTTCGTTGCATAATGTCTGAAATTTCATGGCTATAGATGCTACATGCACCCAGCACATAATATGTTGCCAATTCCTGATCATCGGGCAAATCATCAAACACAATATTTAATGAAGCTAAGATTTTTGCTAATAGTTCAGTTTGGTCGATGACTGCTCGTAATTCTTCAAAATGAATATATAAAAATGGGTGGTGCATCAAGATCGCAATTGCAAAATCTTCGTCTTTGGTATGAATATTAAAAGATAAAGAAGCATCGTGACTAATTTGCGGAGTAAAGCGTTTACCTAAGCCTAATTTTTCTCTAAAGGATTGTGTGAGTAGGTAACGGAATGAGCCTTGTTTGGGTAGTAATTCAGTTAGCTCACGCAACTCACCCATGACTAAGCTTTTGCCTTCAGGGGAACTTACATCATACTGACCCGTTAAATGCGCAAATACAAAGTCAGATAACAAGGGAGCTTGTTGCAATAGTTTTTGGAAGTTTTCCAAACCTTCACGGCGAATTAAAGAATCAGGATCATGTTCATTAGGAAGAACAAAAAACTTTAACTCTCGACCATCATTGAGTAAGGGCGATGCAATTTCTAAGGTACGACGTGCTGCTTTTTGTCCAGCAGAATCACCATCAAAAGCAATCGTAATTCGTGAGTTTTGCTTAAATAGCGTAGTTAAGTGATCCGCATTACTTGCTGTTCCTAGTGTAGCAACAGCACCATTGATGCCATACTGCTGTAAGGCAATCACGTCCATATAGCCTTCCACCATCAACCAGTCATTGGCTTTAAGTTTACGCCCTTCATATAAGCCATATAGTAGTTGGTTCTTGTGGAAGACTTCTGAATCAGGAGAGTTAATATATTTGGGTTTGATTTCATCATTGAGCGCACGACCACCAAATCCGACGACTCGACCTTTATGATCACGAATAGGGAAAATAACGCGGTCACGTAATAAGTCAAAATCTCGACCACTATCACTTGATCGAATTAAACCAATTTGCTTTAAACCTTCAATATCTTGAGGAAAGGCTTTTTCTAAGTGTTGCCAGTCTTCTGGGGCATAACCTAAACGCCAGAATTGAATTGTTTGTGCTGATAGACCACGTTGTTTGAAATAATTCTGTCCTTTTTGACTATTTGGTAGTTGACGCTCATAAAACTGTGCAACATTTTCCAGTAAGTCATATAAATTTCCTTCCTGTACATTTTCATCCACCATAAATGATGGATCGAACTGCGCAAAAGGATCATCCATAAAGCGATCCATGTCGATGAAATGATCATCCATCGGTGTTTGAATCGGAGGATTAAGCTCAGTTGTCTTATCTTCTGTTACATGTGGTTGTGCTGCAGGAGTTGGTTGTGGACTACGTTTATACGAGAGTTTTTTATTGTCGTGATTGTCTTTCGGCAGATCGATGCCTGTCTTATTCGACAGTTCTTTCATCACATCAACGAAGTTCCGTCCATCAATATCCATTAAGAAGCGAATAGCATTGCCATTGGCCTGACAGCCGAAGCAATGAAAATACTGTTTATCTCGATAAACATGAAAAGATGGTGTTTTCTCTTGATGAAATGGGCAACAACCAGAATAAGTTCGTCCAGTCTTTTTTAACTTCACACGTTGACCAATCAAATCGACAATGTCGGTTCGATCTAATATTTGATCAATCGTATGCTGTGGAATTGCCATGTGCGTTAAACCATTTCAGATAGGAGTAAGACTAAGACATTATTACAGTGCAAAAATGTCAGGAACCATTGTTGCATAAAATAAAAAACAGGCAAGGGAGACTTGCCTGTTTGCTGTATCAGATGATTGCAAATTAGTTTGCAGCATCTTCCTCAGTTGTATTTTGTTGTTCAGGTTTATCTAATAATCCAAAGCTTAGACGATTCGTCCAGCTCTTTTCCTGAGTTGGTGTTTCTGGTGCTGCAACTGGCTCTGGCGTTGTTTTCTCAGACTCAGGTTTGTCCAATAAACCTAAAGTGAGTCGATTGGTTAAGCTACGCTGTTCAGTTTCACTCGTTGTTTCGACATTTTTAGCATCAACAGTTTTAGACTCGCGTCCTAATA
>NZ_DJLC01000111.1:0-248 GCF_002434875.1 Acinetobacter sp. UBA6526
GTGAGACGTGCTTTTACATAAGCAAAAACATCGTCCTTCATCACACGACCATGTTCACCAGAAGCCTTCACCTGACCGAGAATAACGCCTAATTCACGCGCCAGTTTACGCACGGCAGGGCCTGCATAAACCTTCGCATTTTCTGCTTCTTGCTCTTTGGTCAGCTTCTCAGCTGGCGCACTTGGTGCTGCTGTCGTTGCTGCCTGTGGTTTTGCTGGTGCTGCTTGCGTAGCAGTCGCAGCGGCGGG
>NZ_DJLC01000111.1:586-1260 GCF_002434875.1 Acinetobacter sp. UBA6526
TGAGCTTTTGGTGCTGCTGGAGCGGCAGCCTGACCACTCACCTCAATCGTTGCCAAAGCCACGCCTTGACGAACTTCTTGATTCGCAGAGACATGGATTGCTTTTACAATCCCCGCCACTGAACTTGGCACTTCAACAGACGCTTTATCTGACTCAACCACGCATAGGCTTTGTTGAGCTTCAACGCGATCACCGACATTGACCAAAATTTCTGAAACAATTGCTTTTTCTACACCTAGATCAGGCACTTCAATTTCAACATTACCTGTTGAGGTATTGCTTGCAGCTGGTGCTTCTATAGTTGCGACTGACGCTTCTGTTTGAGCAGGGGCTGCTTGTGGTTCAGATGAAGTTGCAGCGCTCTCAGTCTTGACCTGAACCAATACCACGCCTTCTTTGATGCTGTCGCCTTCTTTAATCTGGATCGCTTCGACAATCCCAGCAACCGAGCTTGGTACTTCTACAGTCGCCTTGTCCGATTCAACCACCACAATACTTTGTTCAGGTTCAATCTGATCACCGACTTTGACCAGTACTTCTGCAACCAATGCTTTTTCTACACCAATATCTGGAACTTTTACATCCACAACCTGACTTGCTGTCGCTGTTGGAGCGGCAGCTGGTTGTGCTTTTGTTTCAGCTTCAACAGGTTTTGCTTCTGCTTTTGGCGCTTC
>NZ_DJLC01000111.1:1568-14207 GCF_002434875.1 Acinetobacter sp. UBA6526
TTTTGCTTCTGCTTTTGGCGCTTCCGCTTTCGGTGCTTCGTTCGCAGGTGATTCAGCAGCAGACTCAGACTCTAGTTCGATCAATGCGACGCCTTCAGTAACTTCATCACCCTGTTGAACCAGAATACTTTTTACGATACCTGCCGCAGTGCTTGGTACTTCTACCGTTGCCTTATCTGATTCTAAGACCAGAAGGCTATCGTCAACTGCAACATGGTCGCCTACTTTGACCAAGATTTCTGCAACGAGCGCTTTATCTACGCCAATATCAGGTGCTTGGATTTGCATGATTATTTCCCCTCACCTGTTTGTGTTTCATGGTATTCAGCAACGGCCTGAACTTCTGGATGCGCTTGTGGCGCCCAAGCCACTGGTCGATCCGTATCTAACTCAAAGTTAGAAATTGCATCTTTGACTAAACGTGCGTCTACTTCACCTTCGTCAGCTAATTTTTTCAAAGTCGCAACAACGATATGTGCAGCATCAACACCAAAGAAACTACGCAAGTTTGCGCGAGTATCTGAACGCCCGTAACCATCTGTACCTAATGCAACAAATGGACGACCATCTGGAAGATATGCACGGATTTGTTCGCTATATGCACGCATATGGTCTGTTGCTGAAACAACGATACCCTCTGTACCACGTAACTGTTTAGATACCCAAGACTCTTTCACTTCTTCAGTCAGTGGGTGTAAACGGTTGTATTCTTCACATGCCATACCATCACGTGACAACTCATTGAAGCTTGTTACGCTCCAAACGTTTGAATGGATCTGGTATTCATCACGTAAGATTTTCGCTGCTTTGATCACTTCACGCAGAATGACACCTGAACCAAGTAATTGAACCGTTGCTTTTTCATCTTTTTCGAACAAGTACATACCACGTTTAATGCCTTCCTCAGCGCCTTCTGGCATTGCAGGATGCTCGTAGTTTTCGTTCATTACAGTTAAGTAATAGAACACTCGCTCTTGGTTCACATACATACGTTGTAAACCATCATGTACGATCACAGCCAATTCATAACCAAAACATGGATCATAAGATACACAGTTTGGAATGGTGTTCGCTAAGATATGTGAATGACCATCTTGGTGCTGCAAACCTTCACCGTTCAATGTGGTACGACCAGCAGTAGCACCTAACAAGAAACCTTGTGCCTGTGCATCACCAGCGGCCCATGCAATGTCACCAATACGTTGGAAACCAAACATTGAGTAGTACATGTACATTGGTATCATCGGCAAGTTATTGGTTGAATAACTGGTTGCCAACGCAGCCCAAGCGCTCATCGCACCTGCTTCGTTAATCCCTTCTTGCAACATGTGACCGTCACTTGCTTCACGGTAATGCATTAACTGCTCTTGGTCTTCCGGGGTATATTTTTGACCGTGAGCGGCATAAATACCCAGCTGACGGAACATCCCTTCTAAACCAAAAGTACGTGCTTCATCTGGAACGATGGGTACAACGCGATCTTTAATGGCTTTTTCTTTCAGTAAAGCAGCAATTAAACGCACCATCAGCATCGTAGTCGATTGCTCTTTACCACCTGAACCATTTAATACAGCATCAAATACAGATAACTCAGGAATCGGTAAAGTTTCACTCTCTTTACGACGTGCAGGTAGGTAGCCACCTAATGCTTCACGGCGCGCCTTCATATACTTCATTTCTGGAGAGTTTTCACTTGGGCGATAGAACGGAAGCTCTTCTAACTTGTCATCTGTAAATGGCAGATTAAAACGGTCACGAACATATTTCAAAGAGTCGATCTGCATTTTTTTGATTTGGTGCGTTTTGTTCACCGCTTCAATTTCTTCAGACAAACCGTAACCTTTAACCGTTTTCGCAAGAATAACGGTCGGTTGGCCTTTGGCTTTCATCGCTTCTGCATAAGCAGCAAAAACTTTGTACGGATCATGGCCACCACGATTAAGATTATCGATGTCTTCGTCGCTTAAATCTTTTACAAGTTCCGCAGCTTCTGGGTACTTACCAAAGAATTTCTCACGGGTATATGCACCACCTTTCACTTGATAGCGTTGGTACTCACCATCAACCGTTTCTTCCATGACCGCTTTTAAAGCGCCTGAAGCGTCTTGTGCAAGCAATGGATCCCAATGACGGCCCCACACGACTTTAATCACACGCCAACCTGCGCCACGGAACAATGATTCAAGCTCTTGGATGATCTTACCGTTACCACGTACTGGACCATCCAAACGCTGTAAGTTACAGTTCACCACCCAAACCAAGTTATCTAATTTTTCACGACCTGCCAGTGAAATCGCACCCGTACTTTCTGGCTCATCCATCTCACCATCGCCCAGATATGCCCAGACTTTACGATCTTCCTCTTTAATCAAACCACGATTCATCAAGTACTTTTGAATGTGTGCTTGGTAAATCGACATAATAGGGCCTAAACCCATCGATACCGTTGGGAACTGCCAGTAATCAGGCATTAAATAAGGATGTGGATAGCTTGGGAGACCATTGCCACCGACTTCACGGCGGAAATTATTGAGCTGATCCTCAGTTAAACGACCTTCTAAGAAAGAACGTGCATAAATACCAGGGGCGCAATGACCTTGGTAATAAATCATATCGCCGCCGAAGTTATCCGAAGCAGCGCGGAAGAAGTGGTTAAAACCAACATCATATAAAGTTGCAGAAGATGCGAAGCTTGCAAGGTGTCCGCCTAAGTCATCACCAGTTTTATTCGCACGCAATACCATTGCCAGTGCATTCCAACGAATCAAAGCACGGATACGACGCTCCATATCCTGATCACCTGGCATTGCAGGCTGTTCTTCAACTGAAATGGTATTGAGATAAGGTGTATTTAAGCGTTGGATTGGAACATGTTTCGCAATTGCTCTTTGATACAGTTTTTCGAGTAAGAATGCAGCGCGTTCCGTGCCCATATGTTGTAATACTGAATCAAATGCTTCTTGCCATTCCTGGGTTTCCTGCGCGTCTGAGTCGCCATAAAACGCCATACAATTCACCTTTTCCCTTAAGTTATTTTGACGTTATATATTTATCATGTTTTCACTTCATAAAGGTATTGCCCCAAATGAATACAAAATCCCTTAATATTTTCTCACTAAATAGTCATTGACCCAAATGAAACAAAAAATACAAAAAATCGCCAATAAAGGCGATTTTTTAATATTTCTATACAACTGTTAACAAATTATATTATGGCAACATCGCTAAGTACGGTGAAGGATTTTTGCGTTGACCATCTTTTACAACTTCAAAGTGTAAATGCGGACCTGTACAGCGACCTGTGCATCCAACATTCGCAATATGCTCACCAGCGCTTACGCGATCACCAGCATTCACGATTAAACGAGATGCGTGTGCATAACGAGTGATGTAACCATTGCCGTGATCAATCTCAACATATTGACCGTAGCCTGTACCCCAACCTGATTTGGTAACAACACCTGGACCAGTCGCATAAATCGGCGTGCCTGATGGTGCAGCAAGATCAAGACCAGAATGATGACGCGTTGAACCAAGTAGCGTACGATTACCCCAAGAAGAGCTTACACGACCTTCTTGTAAAGGATGGCTCACCAACCAAGAATAACCTGTATTCGCAGAGAATGACGGTGCATTGTCTTTGCTTGAAATTGCAGAACGGCCGTATTTCTTTTCAATCGTCGCATTATTCAATTCAATAGTTTTTTCACGCAATTGAACTGAAACATTTGAAACTGCTGGCAGATCAATATCATCTGGGTGATTATAAGAACCTTGAGCTAAGGTTTTAGATAACTGTTCTAAACGGTCAGTGTCCGTTGTTTGGCTGATATTTTGATAATCTGCAAAAGCAACCGAAGCAGCTGACGCAGCCAATGAAAATGCGAGTAAAATACGACGCGTATGATGCATAAAAAACCTCTTGAAACCGTCCTTACTAAAGTTCCTTTATCATCTCTTCCTTGATAACAGTTGAACTGAACGCTTAAGATGAACACATAACCTCTGAGGAAGTTAACATGTCTGAACCTACCAACGTTTTTCAACAGAAAGGACAACACATAAAAACTGGAAACTTAACGTTTCTCACTACGCAAGTCACACAATGGAAACAACTTACGAAAATTATTCAACCATTACTGCCCCAACCAGAGCAATGGCAGGTTGTTTGTTATCAACATGGTATTTTGACCATAACAGGTGAAAATCAAGCAATGATCAGTCAACTGAGTTATTTACAAAGTCACTATGTTGCGCAGTTAGCTCAGCTTGAAGGTTTCAAGGAATTACGAAAAATACAAGTCCGGTTGAGAAACAAAACCACAGTCTCTCGTGAACCCTCTCCCCCATCTAAAGCACTTTCATCAGAGACACAAGAGCTATTACGCAGTGCCGCTGAATATGTGAGCGACCCTAAGCTTAGCCAAGCTTTACTACGTTTGGCAAGCAATAAAAAATAATAACCTAGCTTTACAGTAAGAAAACGTACACAAATTTTGTGACAAAAATCTCAGATTATATTGTTATAATATAACATACCCACTGAAAGACAATGACTTATGTCACACTCACGTATGGAATTGGACATTCATTCTCGTTAACAAATGTTACAATTTCATAGCTGCTTGGATCGTTTTGAACATTGCGCAAAAGCTGGTTATTTAGCGCATGTCCAGATTTATAGCCATCAAACTTGGCAATAACTTGATGCCCAAGCAAATATAAGTCACCCACAGCATCTAAAATTTTATGGCGCACAAACTCATCAGCAAAGCGTAAACCCTCTTCATTGACGACACCCGTATCATCTACACCAATTGCATTCTCTAAACTTGCACCCAATGCAAGATTATTGGCTTTCAAATAATCCAAATCTTTCATAAAACCAAAGGTACGCGCCTCACTGACTTCATAGACAAATGTTTCAGTGGAGAAATCAATGGTGACAGACTGGTATTCTTTAGCAAAGGCAGGATGATCGAAATCAATAGTAAAGTTCAGTTGAAAACCTGAATGAGGGGTAAAAATCGCACGTTTATCTTCAATCAAAGCTTCGACAGGCTTAAGAATACGAATAAACTTCTTTGGGGCATTTTGTTCCGCTAACTCACCTTGCATGAGTAAGTAAATAAATGGTCCTGCGCTACCATCCATGATCGGTACTTCAGAAGCAGAGACTTCGACAATGAGATTATCAATGCCTAAGCCAGCAATCGCACTCATGACATGCTCAATTGTGCCGACTTTAATGTCTTCTCGAACCAAATTGGAACACATAAAGGCTTCTTGAATCAATAAAGCGTTGGCAGGGATATCAACGGGTGGGTTGAGATCAATACGGCGAAATACAATCCCTCCATCAATATGATGCGGAACAAAATTAATCAGCACTTTTTGACCACTGTGCAGACCAATACCGCTCGCTTTCACCACACGTTTTAGAGTTCGTTGTTTCACCATGCCATGCTAACTTCATTTGCAAAAACCGATATAACTTAGCATATTTTGCCATTTTAAAAAAATAAAAAAGGGGGCAATTACTTACCCCCTTTTCATAAATAATTGATTTTATTATTTACGCTGTTGATTTTTTAGATAGTCCTGAATGCTCATCGGAGACGAACGTGGCGTAGAACTTGGTGCAGAGCTAACTGGTGCTTCAGTATTTGTACGTTTACTGATCGCTGGTACATCGTCTTCATCAACAGATTGCTGTGCAACTTGAGCTGATGCGTGATGTGAAGGAACAGTACGTTTCTTATGTTCAACTTCAGTTGCATTACGCGTTAAACCTGTCGCTATAACAGTTACGCGAAGTTCATCACGTGCATCAGGATCAAATACGGTACCGTAGAAGATTTCACCTTCATCCAAATCAACGATTTGGTTAACGACATCCGTAATGATCTCAGTTTCACGTAGGGTAATATCATCACCACCCGTGATATTAATCAACACGCCTTTGGCATTGATAATGTTGACGTTATCAAGCAACGGACTACGAATCGCTTGTTCAGCTGCTTGACGAGCACGATCTTCACCACGACCTAAACCAGCACCCATCATTGCGTAACCACGAGTACTCATTGCAGTTTTCAAATCTGCGAAGTCAAGGTTAATATGACCGCGGTTTACAACCAAGTCAAAGATACTGCGTACCGCATTGAGCAATACATCATCTGCCTTTTTATAGGCATCTTTCATTGAAATATCGCCATAAACACTGAGTAAGCGCTGGTTCGGAATGATGATAAGCGAGTCAACATGTGCTTCTAAAGCATCAATACCTTTTTCTGCAGACTTTTGACGACGGCGACCTTCAAAATTGAATGGTGTAGTTACCACACCTACTGTCAGAATACCCATTTCTTTGGCAACTTCAGCAACTACGGGTGCAGCACCTGTTCCTGTTCCGCCACCCATACCAGCAGTGACAAATACCATGTCAGTACCTTCAAGATGCTGACGGATGACTTCACGACTTTCTTCCGCTGCAATTTGTCCCACTTCTGGGTTTGCACCAGCACCTAAGCCACGCGTACTTTGTTCGCCTAATTGAATTTTAAATGGCGCATTCATGCTATCTAAAGCTTGTTTGTCGGTGTTCGCACAAACAAATTTCACACCTTGGATATCAGATTGCACCATGTGCTGGACAGCATTACCACCACCACCACCAACACCAAATACTGTGAAACGGGCTTGACCGTTGCCATCGTCTAGTTCATCTTCTATAAATTCAAATGAGGCCATGACCTTTAGATTTCCTAATATATAAATGGCAGTTACTTCAGCCCGTTACTGCCTTGATTTTTAAAACACCTGCTGTTTAGGATGCTGTTCAATATTCGTCAGCTTGTCAAGTCCAGTGACTTAGTATTACAACTTCCTAACAATTTTTCCCCAAAATGCCTACAACTTAGAATATCGCCTTAAGCTTACTGTTTAATGCATTCCAGCCATTTGAGACGCGATCAATAAAACTACGATCACTTGCCTCCTCTGGCTCTTCTACTGCATCTTGTAGATCACTTTGGCTAAACATCAACAATCCAGCCGTCGTTGCATACATCGAACGACGTAATGCTGGTAAGTGTTGATCATCAGCATAAACCTGTAATGGTGGATTTCCTAAATGTGCAGATACCCCAAGCATACGACGTGCCAAATTGACCATACCTTCGATCTGACATGCATCCCCAGTTAAAACCACCCCATGATATAAACCGTGAATTGCACCGCTATGCTCTAGTTCTTCACGAATTGATGCAAAGATCTCTTCATAACGCGCAATAATAATTTCTGCAAGCTCAATACGACTGATGGTTTGTGTACCATCAATTCCTTGAACTTGAATCATGTGATCTGGTTTCACAACACTCAGGTCAACACAACCATGTAAAATCTTGATGCGCTCAGCTTCTTCAGTTGTGGTCTGCAATACCGCAGCAATATCACGCGTTACATTTTCACCGCCGCGCGCGAGGGTACGCGCCAAAGCTAATCGACCATCTAAATACACAGCGAGATTGGTAATACCTGCACCAATATCAACAAGGCAAACGCCATATTCTTTTTCATCTTTGAGTAGACTTGCTTCAGCAGTCGCCAAGCAAGACACCACCATTTTTTCTACCCCGATATTGGCACCTTTCATGGCGCGATCAAGGTTTTGCATAGTGCTAATTGGCATCATCATTAACTGATAATGACCCGTCATACTATGTGCAGACATATTGACTGGGTTTTGTACCCATTCAGCAGAGTCACCAAGTTCAAAGCCTAAAGGAACTGCACTTGCCAAATAATAATCAGGCGAAACATGACTTGCTTTCGCCAATTCTAATGCTCTAACCACTTCATTTGTTGTAATAATATGATCATGGTTAGCAACAGGCGTACGCCCTGAAGCATAAAAACTTTGTAATTCTGTACTTGGAATCGACACCCACGCACTATGAATACGGCATTCAGCCATATCCTCTGCTTCGGATACTGCATTTTTGATCGCAGCAATCACCTTGTCTAAACTGACAATCTTGCCTTTAACCATACCTCGGTTGCGAGCAGTTGCCATGCCAATGACTTGGATCTTATCCGGTGCATGGATCTTACCAATCAAAACTGAGACTTTATGAGTCCCAATATCAATCGCAACAACTGAGGGAACAGCTTCACTCATTACTTAAATACCATTTCTTTAATGTTGTTTAGGACCACTGCCTATTATTTTCAAGCCACGTATTATGGCTTTGCCTGAATTGTACCTGCAAGGCTTGTGTCATCAATCGTTACAACAAACTGACCATTCACAATCTTGGGCGGTGCTGCATTTTTCCATTGAATCGCTAAGCCATTCCGATATCGCAAATCAATCGACGAAATTTTTGACCATACAGGTTTTAGATCTGTTTGTGCCAAATGGCTTAAGCGTTGTAATTTATTCATGGTCTGATCCTGATCAACGATAATGCGCAAGCCAGAATCAAACTGCATAAACCACGTCATACGCTCAGTTAAATACAACTCTTTTAAACGCAAATTTGCAGGATGAAAAAGCTGATTAATTTCATTATAGCGACGCATCATCATTTTGGATTGGCTGACTGGACCATGTAAAAGCGGCAAGTTTGGATGTGCGGTTAACACAGCCTCGCTAAATACATCTCCATTATCACTGAGCAAGCGCCCTGTTCCCCAACGTGCAATTGCATGACGCGGCATAACGCGCACTCGAATTGCATTTGGCCAAGCCCGTGATACAACCACTCGATCAACCCATGAGACCTTTAATGCTTGATCTCGAATTTGTTCTAAATCGGACGTGAAATAGTTATCTTTAATCACTGGATCCAAATGTTGAATCATCTGTTGATTTTCGACATCTGAATGGGTACCAACCACCTGCAATTCCGCCACTTTTGCATCAGTCATGACTTTATATAAACCATAAAGACCAATGGCAAGAACAGCAAATGCAATAATCAACAATGCCCAGCCACCCGCATTCACCATTTTTTGTTTTGGCGAAGGCGGTTTCTCGTGAATCGAGCTAATCGCTGGTCGTGTTTTACGACGCATTGATGCAGGAAGTTGAGCCATAAATAGTTAGACCGACTCAGTTAATGTTTGCTCTAAGATCGCAACACAAAGCTCATCAAAACTATAACCAACTGCTTGTGCTGCCTTCGGTACCAAAGAATGACTGGTCATACCTGGTACAGTATTTACTTCTAATAACCAGAAATTCCCTTGTTCATCCTGCATCGCGTCGATACGTCCCCAGCCTTCTGCACCCACTGCTTGAAATGCACGTAGACACAATGCTTGCAAGTTTTTCTCTTCAGCGTCACTCAATCCGCAAGGAATACCATATTCGACATCATTGCGTTGATATTTTGCTTCATAATCATAGAAAGCAACATCTGCTGGTGGTTGTAAACGAATGACTGGCAAGGGCTGACCATTTAAAAATGAAATCGTAAATTCACGCCCTGTAATCCATTTTTCTGCCATAACCACAGCATCATGTGCGGTCGCTTTTGCAATCGCAGCAGCAAAATCTTCTGCTTTCTCAACCTTGCTCATGCCCACACTTGAGCCTTCGTGAACAGGTTTGATAATCACAGGTAGACCAAGATCGGCAATCACTGAATCTAAATCAGTTTCTTTGGTAATAATACGATACGGCGCTGTTGGTAAATCACTACCCTGCCAGATTTGCTTGGTTTTGACTTTGTCCATACCAATCGCAGAGCCTTGCACACCTGTTCCTGTATAAGGTAGGTTCAACCATTCCAAGACACCTTGGATTTGGCCATCTTCACCACCACGACCATGTAATACGATAAAAGCACGGTCATAAGCAACCAGCTCTGTCACGCTACGATCTTGAGGGTCAAATGCTTCTGCTTGCACACCCGAGCGCAATAATGCTTCTAATACGGCTTGACCGCTGTCCAACGAAACAGCACGTTCAGCCGACTTCCCACCCAATAACACGGCAACTTTGCCGAATTTTGCAGCATTTGACACGTTTATATCCTTAAAAAACTTCATATATTCTAGTAAATCCCTCCCCCGCCTCCCTTTAAAAAGGGAGGGGTTCCCCCTTTAACAAAGGGGGTTAGGGGGATTTGGCATACAAGCGATGCTGAGCCAATTCTACCGAAATTGCACCAACGTTACCTGCGCCTTGTGTTAATAACAGGTCATTCGCTTGTAACACTTTTTGTAAAACACTTGGCAAGTTACCTTCAACAGGGTCAACAAGAATCGGTTCAACCTGACCACGCAAACGAATACTGCGTGCCAATGCTCGACTATCCGCACCCACAATCGGTTTTTCGCCCGCAGGATATACCTCAAGCAATAATAGCTGATCGACTTGCGATAACACATCGACAAAGTCATCGAAACAGTCACGAGTACGGCTAAAACGGTGTGGCTGGAACATCATGACCAAACGACGATCTGGATGGCTTGCTCGCGCTGCCTTAATTGTTGCTTCAACTTCTTTTGGATGGTGACCATAGTCATCGACTAATTTCACTAAGCCTTCGCCGACTTCAAATTCACCCTGAACTTGGAAACGACGACCAACACCGCTAAAGCCTGCTAAAGCACGGCAAATCGCACCATCAGAAACACCTTCATCTGTCGCAACACCAATCGCAGCAAGTGCATTTAGGACATTGTGTAAACCCGGTTGATTAATCGTGACACGTAATGGCTCACGATCTTTACGCAATACCGTAAAGTGCGAACGCATGCCTTCTTGTTCAACATCGACCGCACGAATGTCATTGCCTTCATCAAATCCATAGGTCAATACTGGACGACCTACACGCGGCAAGATTTCACGGATATTGGCATCATCACCACACACTACGGCCAAACCATAGAATGGCAAGTTATGTAAGAATTGAATAAAAGTATCTTTTAATTTATCAAAGCTACCTTCATAGGTATCCATGTGATCTGCATCGATATTGGTCACAATCGCAGCCATCGGTTGCAAATACAAGAAAGAAGCATCTGATTCATCCGCTTCAGCCACGATAAAACGACTCTCACCCAATGCAGCGTTGACACCTGTACTATTGAGCAAACCACCGATTACATAAGTTGGATCAAGGTTTTCTTCTGCCAACATGGTTGTTAGTAAACTTGTGGTCGTAGTTTTACCATGCGTTCCCGCAACTGCAATACCATGACGGTAGCGCATTAACTCACCCAACATTTCTGCACGACGCACAATTGGAGTACGTTGCTCAATGGCCGCTTTAATCTCTGGGTTTTCAGGGTCAATTGCCGTTGAAACAACCAGTACATTGGCATTTTTAATATTGTCAGCAGAGTGTCCAATAAATACTTTAATACCATTTGCTTCAAGCTGAGCTGTGGTTTTTGACGCTTTAATATCAGAACCTGAAACTTTATAACCTTGGTTACTTAATACTTCGGCAATACCACACATCCCCGCACCACCAATACCAACAAAGTGGATATGTTTAATACGGCGCATTTCAGGCACTTTGATCAGCTTTTTGGCTTGGTTTGGATTCGTTGGAGACATAGATAAACTCGAATTACAATTTTTTAATCAGATCAACCACATGCTGAGTTGCATTCGGTTGTGCTTGTTGGCGTGCTTTGATTGCCATTTCAGAGAGCAGTTGGCGATTTAATAATTTGGCTAACAACTCATCTAAAACAGCGGGTGTCATTTCTGCTTGTTGGCAAATCTTTGCAGCGCCGACATTGGCAAGGAATTTTGCATTTGCAGTTTGATGATCGTCTACGGCAATCGGCAAAGGTACAAACACTGCGGCTAAACCTGCTGTTGCAACCTCTGTCACCGTCAAAGCACCAGCACGACAAATAATTAAATCTGCTTCACTATAGGCCTTTGCCATATCGTGAATAAATGGCTCAACCTGAATATTTAAATTTGCAGATGCACCCTGATAACGTTCACGCGTAATCTCTTGCTGATTTTGACCACATTGATGAAAAACATTCAGTGGCAAATTGACCTTTTTCAAGGCTTCTGGCAAACGCTCATTGAGCGCTTGAGCGCCTAATGAACCGCCTACAATCAAAATATTCAACGGCAACTGCGCTTGTTCACGCGTTTGATAACGCCAAGATGGATTTAAAATCGCAGTGATTTCCGCACGCACAGGATTGCCTGTGGTCACGACTTTATCACTATTTGCGAAAGTATTTGGAAAAGCCTGACAAACTGTTGTTGCGACACGCGCCAGTTGGGTATTGGTAAATCCTGCAACAGCATTTTGTTCATGGATCAACACAGGGATACCCAATAAACGTGCAGCTAAACCACCCGGCCCTGCAACATAACCACCAAAGCCAGCAACAGCATCAATCTTAAGTTGTTTCATATAGCGCATCGCGCTTAATGTGGCTTTTAAAATTTTAAAGGGTGCACTCAGTTTACGTAATAAACCATTGCCACGTACACCTTGAATATCAATCTGATAAATCGGAATATTTTGATCTTTGAGTAACCGATTTTCCATTCCTGTAGGCGTCGCTAACCAAGACACTTGGCAGCCTTCTTGTTGCAGTTGTTTGGCAACAGCAAGCGCAGGAAAAACATGCCCACCTGTACCA